>DASQBT010000083.1:0-15642 GCA_035635075.1 Thiobacillaceae bacterium
GTCTGTCCCAGGCCTGGTTAAGCTCGCTGAGGTCCTGAACGACATGTTCTGCCTGTATGGTAGCCTCCAGCGCGCCGATCGAGCCTGTCAGTAAACGCGTCTTGTCGGCGCTAAACCCCACCTGCGGCCCAATTTCGCGTAACCAGCGCTGCATCAGGTCGATCACATTTTGTTTGTATCCGAACTTCGCATCGATGCTCCAACGGGCGACCATCATGATTATTCTCCTCAAGTGTTGCGGAAAAATGACGTGACCAAGACTGTGCGCCTGGCCCCTTAGATGCTTTTGTCTACTTAGCAAACGCTGCAAGCCATTTCGAAATATCGGCATATCCGTTGAGGCCAAGTCTATATTGCGAACTTTGTGCACAGACTTGCGCATCACGCGAAAAGCTTGATGTTGTGACGATAAGTCCCTGAGTAGCACGATGCTGATCGACGACGCCAAGCATTCGCTGGACGATGCCTATGCCCACCACGTGTTCTGGCAAGTATCTCTTGCACTCAACAAGATGTAATGTGTTTCCGCCGAAACCGTTCTTCTGGACAGCAACTATGTCAACACCACCATCGCGGGTTTCTGGAGTCAGTTCGACCTCAAAGCCGTTGTTTCGGAAGACGGCAGCGACAAGCTCCTCGAACTTGCGTGGCGGGAGCGAGTAAAGCAATTCAGGATGCCGACCGAAGTAGGCAAGGACTTCAAGCTCAATGCTTGCGAATAAGATTGGCGAGGCAACAGCAAGGCCAAACATGGACGGTTTATAGAGCGTACTAGCTTGGTGACTTTCTGCTGAGTTTGGATCGTCAAGTACCTCCAGCATGTAGTCGGAGTGCAGAAGGGCATCAAGCTCGTCGTTCGTGAGCGGCTCATCTAAGATTAGCTTCTTCATCGCAGCGTCCGCGCGCTCAATGCGTTCAAAGGCCTGCCGCGTGGTTGGAAGAGCCTGCTTTCGCTCTTTTTGCAATCGTGGCGCGCGACGCCTACGCTTCGACATTGGCAACCTAACTAATAGCGGTTATCTGCCGCTGAAGGGGAGCGAAGGGGGCACAGGAAATTGCGACAGATAAACCTCGTTGGACAGAACGGAAGCGATTGCGACGAGTGTCGAGATTATAAGCAGCGCGGAGCGGAATTCAAGTGGACGGACTCGCTCCGTCGCATCATCGGATGATGATTCGGACATAGGCCAGCGCCGAACCAGACCTGCTTTGATCTACGCAACCCGTTTCATTTCCTCACGAATGACACAAATGTACATAATTGCAAATGGGGCATTGGCGGGACAAATCAGCGCCGTGGTAATCCAGGCCCTTGCGCTAAATCCTGGTGCCACGCTGAAAACTACATCGCCGCACTTGTGCTATCAATGACATATCACCCCGCTCACGCCAGACTACCTATGCCTGGACCGTGAGAGTGAATCGCAAGGAGAAATTATGAGCCCGAATACCGCTTCCCCCACGGAAACATGGCCTGCCCTGCCGCTTGAGGCTTGGGCCGATACCTACGCGACTTTGCACATGTGGACGCAGATCGTCGGCAAGATCCGGCTGGCGCTAAGTCCCTGGGTCAATCACTCCTGGCACGTCACGCTGTATGTGACGGCCCGAGGCCTCACCACATCCCTCATTCCCTACGACAACCGGGCCTTCCAGATCGATTTCGACTTCATCGCTCACCAGTTGACGATTCAGGCGAGCGACGGCAGGACGGCGGGGCTTGCGCTGCGGGCGGAGTCGGTGGCGGCGTTCTACGCGCGTCTGATGGCGGAGATGGACGCGCTTGGGCTTCACATAAGCATGCGCGCCAAGCCCTGCGAAATCGTTGATCCGCGGCCCTTCGATCAGGACGAGACGCATTGCAGTTATGACCCAGAGTATGCGGCCCGGTTCTGGCACATCCTGGTTCAGGCCGACCGCGTGTTCCAGGACTTCCGCGCCCGCTTCATCGGCAAATGCAGCCCTGTGCATTATTTCTGGGGTGCTCCGGACCTGGCTGTGACGCGGTTTTCCGGAAGACCTGCGCCACGGCACCCAGGCGGCATTCCGAACCTTGCGGACTGGGTGACGCGCGAGGCCTATTCGCACGAAGTCAGCAGCTGCGGGTTTTGGGCTGGCGGCGGGCCGATTGCCTATCCTTCGTTCTATTCTTATGCCTATCCGGAACCGGCGGGCTTCGCCGAGGCGCGCGTCGAACCGGGGGCCGCGTTCTACAGCACCGATTTTCGCGAGTTCATCCTCCCCTACGATGCCGTTCGACAGGCGAAGTCGCCGGACGACACGCTGCTCGCCTTTTTGCAGACGACCTACGAAGCCGCGGCCAACTTGGGCAAGTGGGAGCGCACTGCGCTCGAGCGCGACCCGGCCTGGAGCCCTGCATCATCGGGAGGAGGATAGCCTGAAGTTGAGGCTGGCAGTTGGAGGAAATAGCATGCGTGCTGGCCTCCTCGCCACCTGCTGATCCGGCGCCTCTGCCCTGCCGTCAGTATTCCGCGAAGGCATCGTCCGGATAGCAGTAAAGCCAACGCTCGCCCGGCTCGGCCGAGGCGATCACCGGATGTCCGCTCGCCCGCGCATGCCGCGTGGCGTGACGGTTGGGCGAACTGTCGCAGCATAGCGTCGCGCCGCAAGTCTGGCAGGTGCGCAGGTGGACCCAACTGTCGCCGGTCTTCACGCACTCGTCGCATTCGTGGCGCTTCTCGTGTTTGACGGTCCGGATGGCATCGAGATGGGTGCAGGATGGTTTGGATGTCATGGTTCTTCCTTGTACTCGTGGATGCTTACCTTGGCGCCTGCCAACAGTTGTTGTTCACCTGCCAGGTCTGCGACAGCTGCTCTCCGGTGGGGAAGAGGGCGTACTTCAGTCCCATGTAATCCATGCCCCTGCGCCAGAACATGGCAAGTACATCTTTTTCCCCGCTGGCGACCACATTGGTATACGGCACCACCCGCAAAGGGTTGCCGTACATGTTGGAATAATTTGATGCGATAACGATAAAGTTCCGAAAGCTGGGATCGATTTCCTGGTCGAAACTCACCAGCTTGTCGTTGCAGAAAGTGAAGAGATATCGGCGGCCTGCCGGACTTTCCGGCAGGTCATAGGCGAACACCCCATCCCGGCCGACGTCGATGACCTTGCCGAATTTCCATGTCTTGAGCGCTTCGACCACTTCCGTTTTGGGCATGCCATTGCGGAATTCGCCGACTTCCCAGGCTCGGGCGGCGGGCAGGCAGAACAGGAACAAGCAGACGAGCTGTATCAATCGGCGCATAGAGAAGAATTGCAAAAGGCACTCGCCGGAATCCTAGCAGGATTCGGGCTAGGTTCCCTGGCCAAACCGCGCCGATTTGATTCCCGATTGCAAGCCCCACCCCTCGCAGGAAAGGGCTGGAGTGAGGGGGTCAAGACCGCGGCGAGAGGGGAGGGCGTGGAGATTACTTGCCGAGCACCGCGCCGAAGACTTTCTTGATCAGCTCACTGCCGGATTGCAGGGGATTGGCGCGGAATGCCTTCTCTTTCTCGCCGATCACCTTGTAGAGCCGGTCCAGGCCCTCCTTGGTGACGTAATTCTCGATGCTTGCCTGATCAGCCTTGATCGCGCCGAAGCGCGCGGCGGTACCGGCATAGGTGTTATAGGTTTGCGCCAGGCCGACCTTGTCGGTGGTGCCCTTGACGATTGGCAGGAATTTCTCCGTCAGCTGGCCTTCGGTTTTCTTGCGGAAGAAATCGGTGGCCGCGGTATCGCCACCGGTCAGGATGCCCTTGGCATCATCCACGGTCATGCTCTTGACTGCGCCCACCAGCATGCCCTTTGCTTCCGGCACGGCGGCTTCGGCCGCCCGGTTCATGCCCAGCTCCAGCGCATCCACCTGCTTACCCATGCCCAGGGTCTTCATCAGCTTGCTGACCTTTTTCAGATTATCCGGCAGAGGTATGCGCAGATTGGGGTCGGACCAGAAGCCATTTTCTTTGCCCAGTTGGGCTACGGCCGCTTCGGCACCTTTGCTGAGCGCTTCCTTGAGGCCGCCGTTTATTTCGGCCGGCGTGAGTTTGTCGATGGCGGATTGGGTCGTCGAGCTTTGGCTTGTGCCGCTGTCCTTATTAAGCACGCCTTTGAGCTTGTCTTGCAGGGCGCCAAAATCAAAGGCGCTGGCCGAAACGGTGAAACCCAGGGCGAGTAATCCAACAAGCAGTTTTTTCATGTACGGCTCCTCTAAAGAACTTCAGCTAAAGAACTTCGGCGGCGTAATCTGCCAGCCGGGAACGCTCGCCGCGCGCCAGCGTGACGTGCCCGCCGTGCGACCAGCCTTTGAAATGATCCACCACATAGGTGAGGCCCGAGCTGCCTTCGGTCAGATAAGGCGTGTCGATCTGCGAAATGTTGCCCAGACACACAACTTTGGTGCCGGGGCCCGCACGGGTAATCAGGGTCTTCATCTGCTTGGGCGTGAGGTTCTGCGCTTCATCGATGATCAGGAACTTGTTGATGAAGGTGCGGCCACGCATGAAATTCAGCGACTTGATCTTGATTCGCGAGCGGATCAGGTCCTGGGTGGCGGCCCGGCCCCAGTCGCCTGCCTCGTCGTCGCTCTTGTTGAGGACATCCAGGTTGTCCTCCAGGGCCCCCATCCAGGGCGTCATCTTTTCCTCCTCGGTGCCGGGCAGGAAGCCGATATCCTCGCCCACCGGCACGGTGACCCGCGTCATGATGATTTCCGAGTAGATCTTCTTTTCCAGCACCTGGGCCAGCCCCGCGGCCAGGGTGAGCAGGGTCTTGCCGGTACCGGCCTGGCCCAGCAGAGTGATGAAATCGATGTCGGGATCCATCAGGGTGTTGAGGGCGAAATTCTGCTCGCGGTTGCGCGCGGTGATGCCCCACACGTTGTTCTTGCTGTGGGTGTAATCGCGAATGGTTTCGAGCTCGGCGGTGCGGCCGATCATGTTGCGCACCCGCAAAAATACGGGCGTGGCGCCCTCCTGGTAGAGAAATTCATTGATGTGCAGCTGGCTCACCAGCGGACCGGTTACCTTGTAGTAGGTATGGCCGTTGGCCTGCCAGGATTCCATGCCCTTGGCGTGCTGGTCCCAAAAATCGGCAGGAAGTTCGCGCACCCCCGTATAGAGCAGGTCGGTGTCTTCCAGCACCTTGTCGTTGAAATAATCCTCCGCCGGCAGGCCCAGGGCGCGGGCCTTGATGCGCATATTGATGTCTTTGGACACCAGGATGACCTGCCGCTTGGGAAACTGCTGGCCGAGATACAGCACCACCGCGAGGATCTGGTTGTCCACCTTGCTGGAAGGCAGGCTCATGGGCACGTCGATCGGAATGGCCTGGGTCTGCAGGAACAGCCGCCCGGTTGCGGCCTTGTGGCTGACGCCCGACAGGGGTATACCCTCGTCGATGCGTTCCAGACTGCTCACCAGCTCGTCGAGAAAGCGGCTGGCCTGGCGCGCATTGCGCGAAACTTCGCTCATGCCTTTCTTGTGCTGATCGAGTTCTTCCAGGGTGACCAGGGGGATAAAGATGTCGTGTTCCTCGAAACGAAACAGCGAAGTGGGGTCGTGCATGAGCACGTTGGTATCGAGTACGAACAGTTTTGTTTCTGGTTTTGCTGCGGTTTTTCTTGGCATGATTTCTTAAGGTGAACGTCGCATCGGTGACACGAAAGACTCCCCCGTTCGCTGGCTTCGGCCCTTCACCCCAATTTGCTCCCGCAAACGGGCGAGGGAAGCGAGGCAGGGCCGTCTAGGCGAGCGGGTGGGGGTGAGGGAAATGATTGTTGCGCCAGCGGCGACCACCATCCGGAGTGGCGCTGTCGCCATGATCGTTACAATGTTTCGACGAATGCGAGGACTTCTGCCGCATGCCCAGGGGCCTTCACGCCACGCCATTCCCTCGCCAGCTTGCCCGCGGTGTCAAACACGAAGGTGCTGCGCTCCACGCCGCGCACCTGTTTGCCGTACATGTTCTTGAGCTTCATCACGCCGAACTGTCCGCATACGATCTCATCAGGATCGGACAACAGCTCGAACGGAAACCCCTGCTTGCTTTTGAAGCCCTCATGCGACTTCACACTGTCGCGCGATATTCCAACGACCATGGCATTGGCCTTCTGAAAGGCCGGGTAGAGGTCACGGAACTCCTGGCCTTCGAGGGTGCAGCCCGGGGTATTGTCCTTCGGGTAAAAGTACACTACAACTTTCTTACCCCGTTGGGCGCTTAGCTTGAATGAGCCGCCGCCGGTGGTGACCAGTTCGAAATCCAGTATTTTCTTCTCAACCATGCGGGTTCCGAGTTGCAGATTTCAAAAGCACAATGACGGCGCCAGAGCCGCCGTCCATGGGACGGGCTTGGCAAAAGGCCAGGACATCTTCCCGCTGAATAAGCCAGTGCCGAAGCTTGTGCTTGAGCACGGGCTCCCGATTGCGGGAGCGTAAGCCTTTGCCATGAATGATGCGCACACAGCGGCAATCCTGTCTAGCACAATGTTGCAGGAATTCGGCCAGGCTTTGCCGCGCCTCGATGGAGCGAAGACCATGCAGATCGAGTTCAGCCTGAATGACCCATCCGCCGCGCTTCAGTTTACGCAGCGCAGCTTTCGTAATGCCGGGGCGGGCAAAGAACAACTCCTCGCCGGTCTCGCCGGCTTCCAGAATATCGACCGGGTCGGAGAGCGAATCCTGCAACACCTGCCTTTCATCAAGCAGGCGCTGGCGCGCAATGGGCTTGCTTCTTGGCAGGGAAATGCTCGCCCGGTTGGGGCTGGGCAGAGGGGCAGCGCCCGCCACCGCCTCGAGAAAAAGTCTAGCGGCGTCGTCCTGCGGGGAGGGGGAGGGCGGTTTGTCCTCCCCGTTGCGCTTCATGCCGTTCGTCTCTAGGCGTCCAGATAGCGTTCGGCATCCAGCGCGGCCATGCAGCCCGTGCCGGCGCTGGTAACCGCTTGGCGGTAGATGTGATCCTGCACGTCGCCGGCGGCGAACACGCCGGGGATGCTGGTGGCGGTGGCATTACCGGTGCGCCCCCCCTGGGTGACGATGTAGCCGTTTTCCATTTCCAACTGCCCCTCAAAAATACCGGTATTGGGCCGGTGGCCGATGGCAATGAAGATTCCGGTCAGCGCGATCTGCTGGGTGGCGCCGGTCTGGGTGTGCTTGATGCGCATGCCTGTGACACCGCTCTTGTCCCCCAGCACTTCTTCCACGACATGGTTGAGCTGCAAGGTGATCTTGCCTTCCTTCACCTTGGCCATCAGATGGTCGACCATGATCTTTTCCGCCTTGAAACTGTCACGGCGATGCACCAGGGTTACGTGCCTGGAGATGTTGGCCAGATACAGGGCCTCTTCGACCGCCGTATTGCCGCCGCCGATCACCGCCACATCCTGTCCCTTGTAGAAGAAGCCGTCGCAGGTGGCGCAGCCGGATACGCCGCGGCCCATGAAATGCTGCTCGGAATCAAGCCCGAGATACATTGCGGAAGCGCCGGTGGCGATGATCAGCGCGTCGCAGGTGTAGGTGCCGGCGTCGCCGATCAAGGTGAAAGGCTTTTCCTTGAGCTTTGCAGTGTGAATGGTGTCGAAAATGATTTCGGTGTTGAACCGCGCGGCATGCTGCTCGAAGCGCTGCATCAGCTCGGGGCCCTGCACGCCGTTCACGTCCGCAGGCCAGTTATCCACATCGGTGGTGGTCATCAGCTGGCCGCCTTGTTGGAGTCCGGTGACCAGAACCGGGTTGAGATTGGCGCGCGCGGCATAAACGGCGGCGCTGTAGCCTGCCGGTCCGGAGCCAAGGATAAGTAGTTGGCAATGCTTGGTAGTCATGGGAGTTTCTTGGGTTTGATTGAGCTTGTTGAGGCCACATTCTAACAATTCTTGCCTGCGGCGCTCCTGTGCTCAAGGCCTATATAATTACTCATTGCCAATATTCAAGTTTTCATGGCCCAGGCCCGTTCCACTTCCGCACCGACACCGCCGCGTCTGCAGCGCCTGATTCGCGAAGCAAAAGCCCTGCTGGCATCTGCATTGGCGCTGTTCCTCGCGGCCATTCTGCTCACCCATAGTCTGGCGGATCCCGGCTTTTCGACCACCGGTGCAAATCCGCGGGCGGAAAACCTGGGGGGCGCATTCGGCGCATGGCTGTCCGATATTCTCCTATATGGCTTCGGTTACAGCGCCTGGTGGTGGGTGATGCTGGCGGCGGGTTATGCGGCGTACATCTTCCGCCATCTCGATGACGCGCCCTTGGCCGGCGGAAGACCCCACTGGCTGGTGGGTGCGGGATTCGGGCTGTTGGTGACGGCCAGTTCCGGGGTGGAAGGCCTGCGCCTGTGGTCATGGTCAGGTGGCCTGCCCTATTTCGCCGGCGGGTTGCTGGGCCATGCAGTGGGCAGCGCGGCCAACGCCTTGTTCGGCTTCGTCGGAGCCACGCTGGGCTTGATACTCGCGGCGGCGATCGGCTTTTCCCTGTTCACCGGCACGTCCTGGCTGCAGATCGCCGAGTGGGCAGGCCAGGCCCTTGAGAATGCCTGGTGGAGCGCGATCGGATTTGTTCAGCGCAAGCGGGATGAAAGGATCGGCCAGGAAGCGGCCCAGCGCCGCGAAGAAATTGTGGTGCAGGAAAAGCGCCGCATGGAAGAGGCGCACGAGGCCAAACCGCTGCGCATTGAACCGGTTGTGACCGAGATACCAAAATCCGAGCGTCGGCTGCAGGAAAAGCAGACACCGCTGTTCCAGAATCTGCCTGATTCACCCTTGCCGCCCTTGCACCTGCTCGATGAAGCGGGGCAGCAACTGGAGCCAGTCAGCAAAGAGTCTGTGGAATTCACCTCGCTGATGATAGAGCGCAAGCTCAAGGAATTCGGGGTGGAAGTCAAGGTGGTGTCAGCTTCACCCGGGCCGGTGATCACCCGTTATGAAATCGAACCTGCGGTGGGGGTCAAGGGCAGCCAGGTCGTTAACCTGTCCAAGGATCTGGCCCGCACCCTGTCGGTGGTCAGCATCCGGGTCGTGGAGGCCATTCCCGGCAAGCACACCATGGGCCTGGAAATTCCCAATCCCAAGCGGCAGATGGTCAAGCTGTCGGAAATTCTTGGCTCCAAGGTCTACAACGACACCGCCAGCCCCCTGACCGTAGCGCTAGGCAAGGACATATCCGGCCAGCCGGTGGTCGCGGACCTCGCGAAGATGCCGCACCTGCTGGTGGCGGGAACGACCGGTTCGGGCAAATCCGTGGGCATCAACGCCATGATCCTTTCGCTGGTCTATAAGGCTGGCCCGGAGACAGTGCGCCTCATAATGGTGGATCCGAAGATGCTGGAGCTGTCGGTCTACGAGGGGATTCCCCATCTGTTGGCCCCGGTGGTGACGGACATGCGCCAGGCAGCCGCGGCGCTGAACTGGTGCGTGGGAGAAATGGACAAGCGCTACCGCCTGATGTCCGCGCTGGGGGTGCGCAATCTGGCGGGCTACAACCAGAAAGTACGGGAGGCGCACAAGGCCGGCACGCCCCTGACCCATCCCTTCAGTTTGACCCCGGACAGTCCTGAACTGCTGGAGACCATGCCGCTTATCGTGGTGGTGATCGACGAGTTGGCTGACCTGATGATGGTGGTGGGGAAGAAGGTGGAAGAGTTGATTGCCCGCCTGGCCCAGAAGGCGCGGGCAGCGGGCATTCATCTGCTGCTTGCCACCCAGCGGCCGTCTGTTGATGTGATTACCGGGCTGATCAAGGCGAATATTCCCACCCGTATCGCCTTCCAGGTGTCGAGCAAGATCGACTCGCGCACCATCCTAGATCAGATGGGCGCAGAAAGCCTGTTGGGGCAGGGCGACATGCTCTACCTGCCGCCCGGCTCCGGCCTGCCCAACCGAGTGCATGGCGCGTTCGTGTCGGATGGTGAAGTGCACCGGGTGGTGGAATACCTCAAGGGGATGGGCGAGCCGAACTATGTCGAGGACATCCTGGAGAGCCCCGAGGAACTGGAAGGCGGCGGCGCCGGAGAGGGCGCGGGCGACGCGGAATCCGACCCGCTCTACGACGAGGCGGTCGCCATCGTGCTCAAGTCCCGGCGCGCCTCAATTTCTGCGGTGCAGCGCCATTTGCGCATCGGCTACAATCGGGCGGCGCGCCTGATCGAAGCAATGGAACAGGCCGGCCTGGTTTCGGCCATGCAGGCCAACGGCAATCGCGAGGTGATCGCACAACGCGGGGAGGGCTGAAGCGGTCTGCCCTTCGTTCGCCTAAATGGGTTAAGCTGCGTGACAGTCGGCAACGGCAATTTACTCAACCACAGGAGATAGAAATGGCGAAGAATGTTGGCGGCATTGACCGTATTGTCCGCGCCGTAGTAGGCATCGGCTTGATTGCTTGGGTGATGATAAGCAATTCAGACTTTGTCACGAATTACATGGTGATAATTGGCGCAATTGGTGTTGTTGTCTTGCTCACCTCGGTCTTCAGCTGGTGCCCGGCTTATTTTCCCTTTGGCATCAACACCAGAAAGTCCCGGTAATCAAGGATATTCTCGGGGTTGGAGCCGGAAAATGTCGTCGTCTGTCGCGGCCTGCAACCGAGCAGCTGCCGGTAAGTCTTAGTCGCATATCGACTCGTTCCGCACCCCTCATGAAATTCAGCGCCGTCTTCTTGGCATTGAGCCTCGTGCTACCCGATCTCGCCCAGGCTAATAGTCTGGATGCGCTCAAGGCTTTTATCCAGGATATCCACTCCGCCCGAGGCAGTTTCAGCCAGCAGGTGATGGATAAAAGCGGTCACGTCAAGCAGCAGTCCAGCGGCACCCTGGCATTTTCCCGGCCGGGAAAATTCCGCTGGGTTTATCAGAAGCCCTACGAGCAGTTGATTGTTGGCGACGGCAGCAAACTGTGGCTGTACGACGCGGATCTGGAGCAGGTGACCATGCGCAAGCTGGGCGACGCGCTCGGTTCCAGCCCCGCCGCCTTGTTGGCGGGCAGCAACGAGATCGAAAAATTCTTTAATCTGAAAGACTTGGGCAAGCAGGATGGGGTCGAGTGGCTGGAGGCCAAACCCAAGGACCGGGAGAGCACATTTGACAGCGTGCGCATGGGTTTTGCCGACCGGCAACTCGCCACCATGGAACTCAGGGACAATTTCGGCCAGACCACGGTATTGCGTTTTTCCAAAATGGAGCGCAATCCCAATCTAAAGCCTTCGGAGTTCAAGTTCACGCCGCCCAAAGGGGCGGATGTCATTACTGATTAGATGGCCCAATCCGGCAAGCTGTTCCAGCAGGCTGACGGGCCCACTCCGCTGGCCGAGCGCTTGCGCCCGAAAACGCTCGACGAAGTGGCCGGGCAAGGCCATTTGATAGGCCCTGGCAAGCCGCTGCGGGTGGCGTTTGAATCCGGCAAGCTGCATTCATTCATCTTGTGGGGCCCACCGGGGGTGGGCAAGACGACGCTAGCTCGGCTGATGGCGGAAGCCGGTGCGGCCGACTTCGTGCCACTTTCGGCCGTGCTTTCGGGGGTAAAGGACATTCGCGATGCGGTAGCCCGCGCCGAGGCCAACCGTTCCCAGGGCCGGCACACCATACTGTTCGTAGATGAAATCCACCGCTTCAATAAGGCGCAGCAGGATGCCTTGCTGCCGCATGTGGAATCGGGGCTGGTGACCTTCATTGGCGCGACCACCGAGAACCCGTCGTTTGAAGTGGTGGGCGCCTTGTTGTCCCGCGCCCAGGTGTACGTCCTGCATTCGCTCAGCGCGCAAGACCTGCAGTCGCTGTTTGGCCGGGCGCAGGCTGCGCTGGGTAAGGTGAGCTTCGCGCCCAAGGCTGTGGAAACCATCATCGCTTACGCGGATGGCGACGCCAGACGCTTTCTCAATTATCTGGAGCAGTCAGCGCAGGCTGCGCGGGCGCAGCAGGGTGCGGTGACCGAGGAACTGGTCAATAATGTGCTGGTGCGCGGCGGGCGCCGTTTCGACAAGGGTGGGGAGAACTTTTACGACCAGATTTCTGCCCTGCACAAGTCGGTGCGGGGCTCCAACCCGGACGCCTCGCTCTATTGGATGGTGCGCATGCTGGACGGCGGCTGCGATCCGCTCTATCTCGCGCGGCGCATGATCCGCATGGCATCGGAAGACATCGGCCTGGCCGACCCGCGTGCTTTGCGCCTGACCCTGGATGCGGCGGAAACGTACGAACGTCTGGGAAGCCCCGAAGGCGAACTGGCGCTAGCCCAGGCCCTGATTTACCTGGCCTGCGCGCCCAAGAGCAATGCGGTTTATGTGGCTTACAATAATGCCCGCGGGTTCGTCACCGAGGATAGCTCGCGCGAGGTGCCGGTGCACCTGCGCAATGCGCCCACTCGCTTGATGAAGGAGCTGGGTTACGGCCACGAGTATCGCTACGCCCATGACGAACCCGAGGCATACGCCGCGGGCGAAACCTACCTGCCCGATGGCATGACTGAGCCCGGCTGGTATCAGCCCGAGCCGAGGGGGATGGAAGCAAAGATTGCCGAGCGGCTGGCCTGGCTGAGAAGCCTGGACGCGGCGGCGCGAAAAAAGAAATCCTAGGGAATTTTCATGCTCGACACACAACTTCTGCGCGCTGACGTCACAGGCATTGCGGCAAGACTCAGGACCCGCGGCTTTGAACTTGACGTCGCAGAATTCAGCGCGCTGGAAGCGGAACGCAAGACCCTGCAAACCCGCACCCAGGAGCTGCAGGCCAAGCGCAACACCCTGTCCAGACAGATCGGCGCTGCCAAATCCAGGGGCGAGGACGCAGCGCCCATCCTCGCCGAAGTGGCCGGCTTGGGCGATGAACTCAAGATCAACGAGGGTGCGCTGGCGACCTTGCAGGACAGGCTCAACAGCCTGCTCATGGGCATCCCCAATGTACCGCACGAGAGCGTGCCGGCAGGGCAGGGCAGCGATGAGAACATGGAGATGTCACGCTGGGGCGAGCCGCGCAAATTCGATTTCCCGGTAAGGGATCATGTGGACGTGGGCGCCGCGCTGGGACTGGATTTCGATGCCGCGGCCAAGCTTTCCGGCACCCGCTTCTCGGTGTTGCGCGGCCAGGTTGCGCGCCTGCACCGGGCACTGGCGCAGTTCATGCTGGACGTACATACGCGCGAGCACGGCTATATGGAAGTCTATGTTCCCTACCTCGTCAATGCGGATTCCATGCTCGGCACTGGACAATTGCCCAAGTTCGAAGCGGACCTGTTTGCGATTCGGCCTAATGCCGGGCTGGCTACCGGTGCAGATATCTATATCAACAAGAAGCCAAATCCTGATGGGTCGATTCCTGAAGATGCTGAAACCAAGGTCATACCGAAAACGCTGTATCTGATACCCACCGCCGAAGTCCCGGTCACCAACCTGGTGCGGGACGAAATCATAGACCTGGCCCGCATGCCGCTGAAGTTTGTTGCCCACACGCCCTGTTTCCGCTCTGAAGCGGGCTCCTATGGACGCGATACCCGGGGCATGATCCGCCAGCACCAATTCGACAAGGTCGAGATCGTCCAGATCGTCAAGCCGGAGGATTCCTATCGCGTGCTGGAGGAACTGACCGGCCACGCGGAAACGATCCTGCGCAAGCTTGGCCTGCCCTATCGCAAGATGCTGCTGTGCACAGGCGACATGGGCTTCTCCTCGGCCAAGACCTATGACCTGGAAGTCTGGCTGCCGGCGCAGAACACCTATCGGGAAATTTCCTCCTGCTCCAATTTCGAAGCCTTCCAGGCGCGCCGTATGCAGGCCCGCTATCGCAACGAGAGCAACAAGCCGGAACTGGTCCATACCCTGAACGGCTCCGGCTTGGCGGTGGGCCGGACCTTGGTGGCGCTGCTGGAGAACTACCAGAATGTCGACGGCAGCGTGACGATTCCCGCGGCCCTGCACCGGTATATGGATGGCCTGGAGTTTATCAAGCCCTGCTGAAGTCTGCCGATAAGGATCTTTACCGCCAAGGCTACCTCGATGCCAGATTGCCGAGCTGGCTGCCGGCGTTCTTGGTCAGGACGAGCGGTGGTTTGAAAGGCTGCTCAAAGCGCGACAGAATATCGTAGTAGTTGCGTATGCTCTCCACCAGGGTGACCGCTTCTCCGCCCCGAGAGTAGCCATATTTGGTCGCACGCGCATACCTGCCGCGTGCCAGAAGCGGCAAGTTCTTCTTTAGGTCCGCCCAACAATCCGGATCCATCTTCCGTGCGCGGGTAAGACGACGCGCGTCCTCCAGGTGCCCCATGCCCTGGTTGTAGGCAGCCAGGGCCATCCAGGTCCGGTCGGGCTCGGGAATGCGGGCCGGCAGTCCGTCCTTCAGCATCACCAGGTAACGGGCGGCCGCGAGGATGCTTTGGCGCGGGTCAAGCCGATCGGTGACGCCCATGCGGTCGGCCGTGTCACCGGTCAGCATCATGAGGCCTTTTACCCCGGTAGGCGAAACGGCGTAGGGGTTCCACTGCGACTCCTGATAGGCAATCGCCGCCAGCAGGCGCCAGTCGATCCCGGTTTCCTCGTGGGCCTTCTGGAACAGCTTCTTGTATTTGGGCAGTTGTATGGACCTTCTTGCCAGGATGCCGGCAATATCGCTGTCATCCAGTTGCTTGATATGACCGTAGTAGCGCTCGAAGGTCCGGCGCAACGTGCCGTCCTGCTCCGCCTTGGCAACAAATTCGCGCAGCTGTTTGGCCAGCTCCTTGGGCGTACCTCTGGGCAAGGCCCAAACCACTTTCTGATAGTCGGCAAGCGTGAAGGCTTCGATCAGGCCGGGATAGTAAAGACGTGCCCGGTCAAAGTCCGTTTCGTTCACCACCACCGCGTCGAATTCGCCATCGGACAAGCGTGAAAGCAGTTCCTCCGGCCAGGCTTCGGGGAGGACTTTCCAGGTCAGTTTCGGGTTTTTTCTCTGCAAGGCTTGCATCAACTCCGCGTGGCCGCCTTCCGCCAACACGGCAATTTTCTTTCCAACCAAGTCAGCAGCCTTGGAGATGGGTGGCCCCCCCTGACGACTGATGACCAATGCGCGGCTGATGAACAAAGCCGGACCCGGTCGAAGCCCCTGATGTCTGACCGCCTGTTCCGTCAATTCAGCGGCCACGATGTTGACCTGAGCCTGTTTGGCAAGCGTGTACATGCTGGTTAGATCGGGCGAGACTTGCCAGCGTACCTTCCAGCCGTGCTGTTCGGCAAAAAGACTGATCAGGTCATATGCGTAACCCGCGGGCTGATCCTGCTCATTGATGAAATACGCAGTGGGGCTGTTGCGGGTCGCCACAATCAATTCCGCAGAATGGGAGGGATCGGGAGCGGGTTTGCTGCACCCGGCCAGCCAAAGGGCCGGAAAAAGAATCAACATTGGCCGGATCATCTGACAAGTCTAAACCAAAGCGTCGAAAACCTTGCGGCCAGTGTAAAATGCGGCGGGCAAACGCCGTGATTTGGCTTATTTTTCAGCCGCGTCGCTGCATGTTTCCAGGAGGGGTGCCGGAGTGGTTGAACGGGACGGTCTCGAAAACCGTTGTGTCCCTTACGGGGCACCGAGGGTTCGAATCCCTCTCTCTCCGCCAATATTTCACTCGGGGCACTAAATTCCGGATATATTCTGTCGATATATCAATTAAGGATTGCGCAAAGGGTAGGTAATGGGACTG
>DASQBT010000084.1:0-6928 GCA_035635075.1 Thiobacillaceae bacterium
GGATCACGAAATCGGCAAGTCGGGGAGTGGCGATTTGCAGGCCCTCCATGGCGGAAAGAACCGAGATGGCCGGGGTGATGATGCCATCGCCATAGAACAGGGCGGCGCCGAAGATGCCCATGGAAAGGAAAATCCATTTAAGCCTGGGATACCGATGAACCGCCTGCTGCGTGAGGGCGATCAGCGCCATGATGCCGCCTTCGCCGCGGTTGTCCGCGCGCATGATGAACACCACGTATTTCAGCGACACCACCAGGATCAGGGACCAGAATACCAGCGACAGCATGCCAAGCACGTTAACCGTGTCCAGGGTAATGCCGTGCGCCGGGTTGAGAATCTCTTTGACCGCATAGAGCGGGCTGGTGCCGATATCACCGAAAACGACGCCAACCGCTCCGACCACCAGGGTGGGAAGCGCGCTCTTGTTATTCTGGCTCATTTGTTTGGCTAATCTTCTGCATGCCTGCACAGGCGGCGCACGCAGTTTGACACGATCGCGGGGCCCCGGTAAATCAGGCCCGTGTATATCTGCACCAGTTTTGCTCCGGCGAAGATTTTTTCTTCGGCGTCGTTGGCCGACAGGATGCCTCCTACGCCGATGATGGGCACTTCATTCTGCAGTGTGGTGTAGAGCCGGCGGATCACCGCGGTGGATTTCTCGCGCAGGGGCTTGCCGGACAGCCCGCCCTCTTCCTGACCATGGCGCAGGTGCACCACCCGCTCGCGCTCCAGCGTCGTGTTGGTGGCGATCACGCCATCCATGCGGTGGCGTCGCAGCGAGGCGGAAATCGCGTTGATCTGCTCGGTGTCCAAATCGGGCGCAATCTTCAAGGCAATGGGCACGTAGCGGCCGTGGATGTCGGCCAGTTCCCGCTGCCGGCCCTTGAGGGCGGCGAGCAGGACGTCCAGGGCATCCGCTCCCTGCAGATCGCGCAGGTTCTCCGTGTTGGGGGAGGATATGTTCACCGCCACATAGCTGGCGTGGGCATAAACCGCCGACAGACAGGCCAGGTAGTCCTCAGTTGCGCGGGCCATTGGCGTCGCGGCATTCTTGCCGATATTGATGCCGAGTATGCCGCGATAGTTTGCCTGCTCGACGTTTTCCACCAAGGCCTTAACGCCCAGGTTGTTGAAGCCCATGCGATTGATGATGGCGTGGGCATCCCGCACGCGGAACAGACGGGGACTGGGGTTGCCTGGCTGGGGCTTGGGCGTGACCGTGCCGATTTCGATAAAGCCGAAGCCCAAGCTTGCGAGGGCGTCAATGTGCTCGCCGTTCTTGTCCATTCCTGCCGCCAAGCCAACCGGGTTGGGAAAGGTGAGCCCCATCACCTGTGTGGGACAACTGGGCAGATCGGCAGCCTGCCTCAGCAGTTTGAATTTATGCGCCCGGTCGAGCGCCGCGAGACTCAGGGTATGAGCGGCTTCCGGCTCAAGCGCGAACAGCAGCGGGCGGACGAGGGAATAGAGCATGCGGCATTATATTGTCTTACGGCGAGAGTGAGCGCTTGTCTCCCTCGCCCCTTGAAAGGCGGAGAGGGCGGCGTGAGGGGGTTAAGGGCAGTCGGGAAATGGCGGGCGTGAGTGCTTAGAACAATTCTTCTTCCAGCACCCGGTAAACATAGTTCGCATTTATGCGGTGATTCAGCTCATATAGCGGCCAATCCTTGAATTCCGGCAGGTCCGCATGGGCTACCGCGTCTTGCAGCGACTCGCCCTTTTTCAGCGAGGCGCGGATCTTGTCGGTGAGGCTGTCCACATAGCGCCGCGTCTTGGCCACCATGTCGAACGGGGCGGTTTGGGGCGCCCCGTGACCCGGGATCATCAGGACCACGTCGGGAAACTGCTTTGTCATCCAGTCCTGCATGGCGTCAATTTCCCGCAGGTGGCCGTCGCCGATGTAGGTTACGCGGCCATTGAAGGCCAGGTCGGAAATCCACAGGATGCGGTCTTGCTTCTGCCACATCAGCAGATCGCCATGCGAGTGATGGTGGCCGACATCGTATATGTCGAAGGTCTTGCCACCGAACCTCAGGCTGATGTGGGCCGGATTGCCGCCGCCGATGAGAATGTCGGGCACGACGGCATGAAAGTCTTCCATCTCGCGTGGCAGAAAGACCTTGCGGTAGGCGACCGAGCGCTCAATGGTGCCGGAGTACACGTAGTCTTCGGTGCCTTGATGGCTGATCACCTTGAGGCCGGGCAGGGCGGCAAAGGCGGAGGCGCCGTAGTAATGATCCGGGTGGGCATGGGTGATGACCAGATAGCGAATCGGCTTGGTTGTGACCTGGCGGATGCTGGCGATCATGCGCCGCGCGAGCGCCGGGGTGCCGAGCGCGTCCACGACCAGCACCCCGTCGCGGGTGACCACGAAGCCCGCATTGGCGTTGAAGCCCCGGTTGAAGCCATCCACTTCGGCAATGTTGCCAAAGAAGAAATAGGTGTCGGGCGCGATTTTGTAATACGGCAGGGGCGTGCAGTCCGGGTCCTGGGTGCGTACCACATACACCGGCGGGCGGGGGCTGTTGACGGCCTCTTTCGGCATGAACGCCTTGGCCGGGTCGGTGCCGAACTGCTGGTTGATGTCGGCGCCTTCCAGCGGAGGAACGTCGATCGGCACCAGTGTCGCGGCCGGCAGGGGCAGCGACGCTGAAAGCAGGAGGGCAAGGACAAGTGCTCTCATCATGATTTCACCTCAATGGATCTCGGGTCGACAGCCCGATCCTAGTCCTCGGGACCGTATTTGGGTAGGGCTGCCTGCGAGCCCGTGGGGGAAGGCGTACATGAATTGCGAGAACACCTTGGTACGGCTTGTCGAGTGTACTTTGGTCGTCATGGTCAGATGGTCGTGATCCTCCTGTACGGAGGCTCAAAGAAATCGCAATCGGCAGACATCAAGACTGCCAAGGAATATTGGGCCGATTGGAAACGGAGACAAGATGAGCAAGAAACTGAAGACTGCGTAGCGCACGCTGATCCGAAATAGCCGAGCTGCGTGCGGATCATGAACTGGCTGTCTAGTATTTGAAAGTAGCCATGGAATCGCTCAACAACCCCGATGATTGTGCGGCGGGCGTTCTTGCACTTCGCGCTTTCGCAGAAGCGTACGGGGGGGCTAGGGGCGGTGGCCGCCGAAGCGGGCATGAGTCGCGACTCCCTGTATCGAACACTCTCTGCCAAAGGCAATCCGACTCTCAAAACGCTGCTTGCGGTATTAAAGGCCGTCGGAATGAAGCTCTCGGTAGAGCCGGAACATCACGCTGCTGCATAGTGCGTCAGGCCAGTTCGAGCTGGATTCGATTCCAACCCGCTTAGGTCACAGCAAGGCGACTTGCAGGCGCAGAGCCTCGGTCAACGCGCCGTGAGCCTGGCCCCTTTGATACTTTGAGGGGAGAGGGCCGGGGTGAGGGGTGATGCGCCTCAATCAACTCCAACACGTCTGCACGTCGGGCGGTGTTTGGCCGGGGGCAGCCCGGCGGCTGGCCCCTTTCTTCTGCTTGCCCAGAAGAAAAGGGGCGAAAGAAGAGGGCACCCCCTTCGCTGGCCTTCGGCTCCCCGTAGACGGCAGGCTCAAGGGGGAGGATAACCAATCCCGACCATGGCCCCTTTGATGCTTCCATCAAGCTTGAAACTCCCTCGGTAAACAATCCCATCCCAGCGCTGAAAGCAAATAGGTACTCAGGTAGTCAGCGCCATCCGAGAAATGGGGCTTATAGAAGTTTCGAAGCGAGCTTTCAAGATCAAAGCTTTTAAAGAGGCGTGGCACACGAGTGAGTTCGGGGAAAAGTTCAGTTCCGGTTTCATATGCCGCCTGATCGATTTCATTTAGCCACTTCGCACCGTCTTCTCGCTTGTCAAAGTGATGGATCACCGCACCCCAAAGCGCACTTGTTGCAACGACGTGAACAGCATCTAGAAGGTCCAGTTCGTAATGCTGAAGGGATATATGAGCCCCTTCTCGGTCAGCGAAAGCCTTCATAAGTGCGACTCGGCGAGTCAGAATGCAATTTGACTTTTTCGCCTCGTTGATCCCGACTGCGCACCGCGCGAGGGCTTTCTGAACAAACGCAAGGCCACGCCGTGCATCGCCTTCTTTGATCGAATCGTCGGGCACCCAGTACTTGCAGACCTTATCAACATCTAGAGCAGAAAGCTTAGTCACCATTTTCGCATGGAGGCCGGGCTTGGTACTGTGGTCGAAGATTGAGCGCGCGCACAGTGCGATCGTCCTTATTGCGGAAAAACTAAGAGACAGGTGCTTGACTACTTGCGAATGTGTCCAGTTCTTCCTTTCCTCGTCCGTTGAAGCTTCAGCCCCAAGCCACACATAGAAAGAAGCGAGACAGAACCCCGTTCGCCCTGATGCACTCCGCAAGAAGAGAACTGCGCGTGTTGATGGCTCGGCATCAAGAATCGCAGGCGAACCCGCGACTCGCTCGATGCGCGCCAATGTATCAACATCAGATGTCGAAACAGGGAATTTCAACACTAGCTTCGCCAAGTACTCACCTCACGCCAAATTCAAACTATCCGCCCATCCTCATCCCCTACAAACGGTCAGTAAATCTCCCGCGTCTCCAGAAACCGCACGTCCGGAAAGCGTTCCTGGGTCAACTGCAAATTGACCCGGGTGGGTGCCAGATAGACATACTCGTCGGCTCCATCGAGCGCGACGTTGTAGCCGTACTTGTCAGTGAGTTGTTTCAGATCGGTGTCCGAGCCGCGCAGCCAGCGGGCAGTCGAGTACTCGCAGGGCTCGAAGGCGACATCCACGTCGTATTCATTTTCCAGCCGGTGGGCGACCACGTCGAATTGCAGGGTGCCGACCGCGCCCAGGATCAGATCGTTGTTGGCCAGCGGACGGAACAGTTGGGTGGCGCCTTCCTCGGCCAGTTGCTGCAGGCCTTTTTGCAGCTGCTTAACCTTGAGCGGATTCTTGATCCGCGCCTTGCGGAAAAGTTCCGGCGCAAACGAGGGGATGCCGGTGAACTTGAGCGTCTCGCCTTCGGAAAAGGTTTCGCCCAGCCGTATGGTGCCATGGTTGGGTATGCCGATGATGTCGCCGGCGTAGGCTTCCTCGGCGGTGTTGCGGTCCTGGGCCATAAAGGTGATGGCGTTGTTGACCGCCAGGGTCTTGCCGGTCGACACCTGCTTGATCTTCATGCCGCGATCGAAACGGCCGGAACACACCCGCACAAAGGCGATGCGGTCGCGGTGGCGGGGGTCCATGTTGGCCTGGATCTTGAACACGAAGCCGGAGAATTTGTGTTCTTCCGGTTCCACCTCGCGGGTTTCGGTTGCCCTTGGCCGGGGCGCGGGCGAGAGATCGACAATCGCATCGAGCAACATCTGCACGCCGAAGTTGTTGACGGCCGAGCCGAAGAATACCGGGGTCTGTTTGCCGGCGAGGTAGGCATCACGATCAAAAGCGTGCGAGGCGCCGCGCACCAGTTCCACTTCCTGGCGCAGTTCGTCCGCCTGCGCGCCGATGCGCTGGTCTAGCCGAGGGTGGGCGAGGCCCTCGATGATTTCGCCGGTGCCCTTGTCGGCCTGCGGATCGAACACCAGCACCCGGTCGTCATACAGGTGATACACGCCGCGAAACGCCTTGCCCATGCCGATTGGCCAGGTCATCGGCGCGCACTGCATGCCTAGCACCGATTCGATTTCATCCAGCAGTTCGATGGGCGGCTTGCCCTCGCGGTCGAGCTTGTTGATGAAGGTGATGATGGGGGTGTCGCGCAGGCGGCAGACATGCAGCAGCTTGATGGTCTGCGCCTCCACGCCGTTGACCGAGTCGATCACCATCACTGCCGAGTCGACCGCGGTCAGGACGCGGTAGGTGTCCTCGGAAAAATCCTCGTGGCCCGGAGTGTCGAGCAGATTGATGATGTGCTGGCGATAGGGAAACTGCATGACCGACGAAGTGACCGAAATGCCGCGCTGCTTCTCCAACTCCATCCAGTCCGAGGTGGCGTGGCGGTTGGCCTTGCGCGCGCGCACCTCGCCTGCGACCTGGATCGCGCCGCCATACCACAGGAGCTTTTCGGTCAGCGTCGTCTTGCCGGCATCGGGGTGCGAAATGATCGCGAAGGTGCGGCGGCGATGGATTTGGGTCTTGAGCGAGGACATGAAACAGCGGGTGGAGCTTGCAACACGGTATTTTACCCGATGCCGCTCCCCTCCTGGCCGCTCAGCAGTTTGCGCTGGAAGGCATAGAACGCGTGGGCGACGGCGATGGCCTCGGCCAGGGACAGGCACTGGGGGAAGCGCCCAGCGGCGGCGGAATGAACGAAACGAATGCCGGGCGCCAGGTCGAGTGAATAATGGTGGACCTCGTCGCGGGTCTTGAGCAGCACCACAACTGCCTTGCCGATTTCGTCCTGCATCGGATTTCCCTCTGCGTCGATCCGGAGACTGATGGCCTGGCCCGATACCGGGCAGCGGGTTTCGATGACTCCCGCCGTGTTCAGCATCCTGGGCAGCGCCAGTGCATCGACGGCGGAGAGGGCGTACAGGTTTTCATGCGGAAAGCGCACCACGATATCGGTCGGCACCGGACAAAACGGCGCCGCGCCGATGGCCTGCTCGTCTTCGGTGAGAAACAGCGCGTCCAGCGCGAGCAGCTCGTCCAGGTCCTCCACATCGAAGCCGACAGGCGCAGGCGCGCTGGCAGTCTGCATCCAGCGGGTCAGCACCGCCAGATAAGTTTCCCGCGCGCTGTCGCAGGCCTGCTTGCGAATGCGTTGTTCCAGCGGCCAGGCACGGTGCAGGGCTATAAGCGCGCGAAGGATCTTCTGCGAGTCAGCGGCGGCATTGCCCATACAAGTTCGACCGCTCGTTCAAGGCGAGCGGTCGAGAAAATACAGGGCGCCCAGCAGCCCGGCCGTGGAGAACAGGAGGTAGGGGCTGCCAAACAGCCAGAACA
>DASQBT010000085.1:0-6263 GCA_035635075.1 Thiobacillaceae bacterium
TTGGGAATTCGCTCATCGGACCCCAATGTGATGCACAACTATGGATGGTTGCTGTGCCAGCAACAGAAGTACGCCGAAGCCGACAGGTATTTCTCCCAGGCGCTGGCGAACACGATGTACACGGCGCGCAGCAAGACCTTCATGGCGCAGGGGCTCTGCCAGGCCCGTGCCGGCCAGAACCAGCAGGCGGAGCAGACCTTGCTGCGCGCTTATGAACTGGATGCGGGCAATCCTGTGGTGGGCTACAACCTGGCCGAACTGCTGATGCGCCGCGGTGAACTGACGCGTGCGCAGTTCTATATCCGTCGCATCAACAACAGCGATCTGGCCAATGCAGAGTCTCTCTGGCTGGGCGTCAAGATCGAGCGCAGTCTGGGTGACTCCGTGGCCATGCGCCAGTTGGCCGAGCAATTGCGCAAACGCTTCCCAGAATCGCGTGAGTTGGCAGCATATGAACGGGGGGCTTTCAATGAGTGACATGGAGGTTCCGTTTAGCGACCAGGCTGCGGGAGCGGCGTCCAGCGGCGCTTCTTCGCCCGGCGCCATGCTGAAGGCGGCACGGCAGGCCCTAGGCGTGCATATCGAAGCGTTGGCCGTTGCGCTCAAGGTCCCGGTCAGCAAGCTCGAAGCGCTGGAGGCCGATAACTATGCAGTCTTGCCCGACGCCGTTTTTGTACGAGCCCTGGCCTCCAGTGTCTGTCGCTCGCTGAAGATGGATCCTGCCCCCGTCTTGGCGCTGATGCCGCAAAGCAGCGTTCCCAGCCTTGCAGCAGACAGCGCAGGAATCAATGCCGCGTTCAAGGATGGTAGCGAGAAAGGGCGCACTGGTGCCATCGTTTCGCGCGCCATGCATCCGGCATTCTTGGGCGCACTGGTCCTGCTGTTGGGGGCTGCGGCCATCCTGATCTTCTTCCCGCATACGATTCCGGAGCAGGCGTCGGCGGAGGGCGCGTCGGTGGCTGGGTCTACGACAGAGACCCCTGCGGCCTCGCCCGTTGCGGAGGGCGCCGAACCGGCTTCGGCGGCGCTGCCTGTGGCGCAAGGCAAAGAGCCGATCGCTGCGCCCATGTCGGCGCCTCCTGCGGTGCAGGAGTCGGTGGTGGTTGCGCCGGCACAGGCTCCCGTGGTTGCTTCTGTGGCGGAGTCTGTGCCGTCCGATGTTGGCAGCGAGCTCCTCGCATTCCGTGCGCGTAGCGAGTCCTGGATACAGGTGCGCGATGCTTCGGGAGCGACTACCTTGCAGCGTGTTGTGGCTGCCGGCGAGAAAGTAGTGGCCCCTGGCAAGCCGCCGTTCTCCGTCGTGGTGGGCAAGGCGGATGCCACCGAGGTGTTGGTTCGTGGCAAGGTGTTGGATCTGGTTGCCGTGTCCAAGGACAACGTGGCAAGGTTTGAGGTGAAGCCGTGAATATGTCAGAAGCGATGGAGCCCATCACGGTAGCGGCTGCGCAAGCACGCCAAACGCGCCAGGCGCGCGCCGCGTGGGGATCCAAGGTGGTGACCATAGGTGGCAATGCGCCTGTGCGTGTGCAGTCCATGACGAACACCGACACGGTTGATGCCGTGGGTACGGCCATCCAGATCAAAGAGCTGGCGCTGGCCGGTTCGGAGCTGGTGCGGATCACTGTCAATACTCCGGAAGCCGCTCAAGCCGTGCCTTACGTTCGTGAGCAGCTCGATCGCATGGGCATCGACGTGCCCTTGATCGGTGACTTCCACTACAACGGACATCGCCTGCTGACCGAGTATCCGGCCTGCGCCGAGGCGCTGTCCAAATACCGCATCAACCCTGGCAACGTGGGCAAGGGCGACAAGCGGGATCGTCAGTTCGGTCAGATGATCGAGGCGGCGATCCGCTGGCAAAAGCCGGTGCGCATCGGCGTGAATTGGGGAAGCCTCGATCAGGAGTTGCTCGCACAACTCATGGACGCCAACAGCCGGCGCTCACAGCCCTGGGATGCGCGCCAGGTCATGTACGAGGCACTGATCACATCGGCCATCGAATCGGCGCGGCGTGCCGAGGATTTGGGCCTTGATGGCAGTCAGATCATCCTTTCGTGCAAGGTCAGCGGTGTGCAGGACTTGATTTCCGTATATCGCGAACTGGCACGCCGGTGTGATTACGCGCTGCATTTGGGGCTGACGGAAGCCGGCATGGGCACCAAGGGCACGGTGGCCTCTGCTGCGGCGTTGTCCGTGCTCCTGCAGGAGGGCATTGGGGACACCATCCGTGTGTCGCTCACGCCCCAGCCTGGCGAGTCGCGCACCCAGGAGGTGGTCATCGCTTCTGAAATACTTCAATCGCTCGGATTGCGCCTGTTCGTACCCAGCGTGACGGCCTGCCCCGGTTGCGGCCGCACGACCAGCACCACCTTCCAGGAATTGGCCAAGCAGATCGATGACTTCCTGCGCGAGCAGATGCCTGTCTGGCGTGCACGGTATCCGGGTGTCGAGACACTCAAGGTCGCTGTCATGGGGTGTATCGTCAATGGCCCGGGAGAGAGCAAGCACGCGGACATCGGTATCAGCCTGCCTGGAACGGGGGAGGCTCCTGCGGCACCCGTGTTCATCGACGGGGAAAAGGCGCTGACCTTGCGTGGCGACAATATCGCCCAGGACTTCCACCAGCTGGTTCAAAGCTATATCGAAAAGCGCTTTGGCCAAGCGCGAGACGCATAAATCCGCCGACGCCTGCATGGGCACCAGCCCCTGTGGGCGGAGTCGGACACTATCCACACATTACCGAAGCTATCGCTGTGAGTACTGAAAAAGCACTGCCGCCGACCAAGGTCGAAAGACTATTGGCGGTTAAAGGCATGAACGACATCCTTCCCCCGGATTCTGCTCGATGGGAGTGGCTGGAAGAGAAGGTCCGCGCGCTCATGGACCGCTATGCCTACCGTAATCTCCGCACCCCCATCGTGGAGCCTACGGCGCTGTTCGTGCGCGGATTGGGCGAGGTGACGGACATCGTCGAAAAGGAGATGTATTCTTTCGAGGACCGTCTCAATGGCGAGCAGCTCACATTGCGTCCAGAAAGCACTGCGGGCGTGGTGCGAGCGGTCGTGGAGCATTCCATGCTGTACGACGGTGGCAAGCGACTTTATTACATGGGGCCGATGTTTCGG
Source organism: Thiobacillaceae bacterium (assembly GCA_035635075.1). Lineage (GTDB taxonomy): Bacteria > Pseudomonadota > Gammaproteobacteria > Burkholderiales > Thiobacillaceae > DASQBT01. The sequence continues at coordinate 3,126 of DASQBT010000085.1, forward strand.
CATGAACGGCCCCAGCGTGGGCGCTACCGCCAATTCCACCAGATCGGTGCCGAGGCACTGGGTTTCCCAGGTGCAGAAATCGATGCCGAGATGATCCTGCTGGCTGATGCGCTCTGGAAGGAGTTGGGTCTCACGGATGTGCGGCTTGAACTCAACAGCCTGGGACAACCAGAGGAGCGCAAGGCGCATCGTGCGGCCTTGATCGCCTATCTGGAGCAGCATGCCGATCAACTGGACGAGGAAGCCAAGCGTCGTCTGCACAGCAATCCTCTGCGCATCCTTGATACCAAAAACCCTGCCATGCAGGGCCTGGTGGAGGCTGCGCCGCGTTTGATCGATTTCCTGGGAGAGAAATCGCTGGCCCATTTCAATGCGGTCAAGGCCATTCTCGATGCCAATGGCGTGGCTTGGAAGGTAAATCCGCGGCTGGTGCGCGGCATGGATTATTACAACCTCACCGTGTTTGAATTCGTGACCGATCGACTGGGTTCGCAAGGCACCATTTGTGGCGGGGGGCGCTATGACTACCTGATCGAGCAGATAGGTGGCAAGCCTGCCCCAGCCGTGGGCTGGGCCCTGGGGGTCGAGCGTGTGCTTGAACTTCTGAAAGAGCAGGGGCAGGAAATTGCCGCGCCAGCGCCGACAGCCTACGCCGTCATCCCTGATGCTGCGGCCCTGCCTGTGGCTGTGGCGCTCTTGCAGAAATTGCGCGCCGTAGGCGTGAGCGTGCAAATGCACAGTCCAACAGGCGCAGGCGAGGGCATGGGCAGCATGAAGTCGCAATTCAAAAAGGCCGATGCCAGCGGGGCGAAGTACGCGCTGGTCTTTGGTGCGGATGAATTGGCGCGGGGCAACGTGCAGGTGAAATCGTTGCGTGATGGCAGTGGCCAACAAGTCGAGCATGCGCTGCAGAATGTGGCCGAATGGGCTGCCACCCTACAATCCGACCGTTAATTCGAACAATAACCATGGCAAATCATCTCGATCTTGAAGAACAAGAGCAGTTAGACCAGCTCAAGCATTTCTGGAATACCTGGGGGAATCTGATCAGTGGAGTGCTTCTGGTGGCGGTTGGCGCCCTGGCGGCCTGGAATGGCTATCAATACTGGCAGAACAGACAATCCACGCAAGCGGCTGCGCTGTACGACGCGGTCGAAGTGGCTGCCAGGAACGGTGACCAGGAGCGGCTGGAACAGGCCTTTGGCGATATTCGTGGCAGATATGCCGGTACGACCCAGGCCGGGCAGGCGGCTCTGCTGGTTGCCAAGGTGCAAGCGGATAAAGGCAACATCGACGCTGCCCGGGCCGCATTGGCTTGGGTGGCGGAGCAGTTTTCAGATGATGGCTACAAAGCGCTGGCACGCCTGCGCTTGGCGGGCTTGTTGATGGAGCAGAAGGCTTATGACGATGCACTGAAGCAGCTTTCGGCTCAGTTTCCCCCGGAATATTCGGCGGTTGTCGCTGACCGCAAGGGCGACATTCTTGTCTTGCAGGGGAAGAAGCAGGAAGCCATCGCGGAATATTCACGCGCCTACAAGGATTTTTCTGATGGCGTGGAATACCGCCGTTTGGTGGAAATCAAGCTCAATGCATTGGGCATGCAGCCCCAGGCGGTGGCCCTGACTGCATCAACGGAGATGTCGAAGTGAAACCATTCCATCGCATGGCCCTCGCGTCTGGCCGATCGGCTGTGTTGCTGGCCTTGGTCGCGGCCATGGCGGGATGCTCTTTCTGGGGAGGCGGTGATGCCAAGCCCAAGCCCGTAGACCTTGGCGCCAATGTCCCAGTGCTAGGCGTGCGCCAGGCATGGGTGGCGAAGATCGGAGCCATGCAAGGCATGTCGTTGGTGGTCGATGTGCGTGGCACGGCGATCAATCTGGCGTCGGCAGATGGTGTCGTTGTGGGGATTGACGCCCGGACGGGCGGAGACCTCTGGCGTGTCAGCCTGGGCGAGCCGCTGGCGGCTGGCGTAGGCAGCGATGGCAAATGGAGTGCCGTGGTTTCCCGTGGCAATGAAGTGATCGTTCTGGAAGCCGGGCGGGAGTTGTGGCGTCGACGTCTTGCATCGCAGGTCTATACCGCGCCCTTGGTGGCGGGCGCACGTGTATTCGTGCTTGGCGCCGATCGCTCGATCGTCGCGTTCGATGCCAAGAGCGGCCAGCGGTTGTGGAGTCAGTCGCGACCTGGCGAGCCTCTCGTGTTGCGGCAGCCGGGCATATTGACTGCGGTTGGTGATACCTTGATCGCGGGGTTATCTGGGCGGTTGGTGGGTCTCAATCCAGACACCGGAACCGTGCGCTGGGAAGCTCCGTTGGCAAGTCCTCGTGGAACCAATGATGTGGAACGCCTCGTGGAGTTGGTGGCTCCATTCAGCCGGGTGGATGGTAGCGTCTGTGCCCGTGCTTTTCAGGCAGCTGTGGGCTGCGTGAATGCGGCCCGTGGTTCCGTTGACTGGGTGCAGAAAGCCAATGGCGGGCAGGGCATCCACGGAAACGATGCCGTGCTGTTTGGCACGGAGAGCAATGGTGTCGTAGTTTCCTGGCGGCGTGCCGATGGCGCGCGGCTTTGGACCTCCGAAAGACTGCAGTATCGCAAGCTCACCGCTCCTCTGTTGCTGGGGCGCTCGGTGGTCATCGGAGATGATGCTGGGTTGGTGCACCTGCTGTCCAGGGATGATGGTGCGCCGTTGAACCGCATGCAGACCGATGGATCGGGAATCGCTGCCACCCCCGTGGTGGCCGCCGATACCATGGTAGTGGTGACCCGTAATGGAAATGTCTATGGGTATCGCCCGGACTGATGAGAAGTAGTTTGCAATGAAGCCAGTGATTGCCTTGGTTGGGCGCCCGAATGTCGGTAAGTCGACGCTCTTCAATCGTCTGACCAAATCCCGAGATGCCATCGTGGCAGACTTCGCCGGTTTGACCCGTGACCGGCATTACGGCAACGGCAAGCAGGGCAAGTACGAATATATCGTTATCGACACGGGCGGTTTCGAGCCCGATGCCGCCAGTGGCATTTACCGGGAAATGGCCAAGCAGACGCAGCAGGCGGTTGCGGAAGCAGACGTCGTCGTCTTCGTGGTAGATGCCAGGGCGGGTTTGTCCGCCCAGGACCATGACATCGCGAATTATTTGC
>DASQBT010000086.1:0-7478 GCA_035635075.1 Thiobacillaceae bacterium
AAATGGACGCGGCGCTGAAGTTTCCCGGTCTGGCCAACTCCTGGACCATGCCGATCAAGGCGCGCATTGACATGCTCTCGACCGGCATCCGCACTCCCGTGGGCGTGAAGGTGTTTGGCAAGGACCTGGTTACGATTGAAAAGGTCGCACGCGAAATCGAGGCCGCGGTCAGGACGGTACCGGGCACCAGCAGCGCCTATGCCGAACGGGTCACCGGCGGCTATTACCTGGACATTGCGCCCAAGCGCGAACAGCTGGCGCGTTACGGCGTGACCGTTGGCGATTTCCAACGCGTGATTTCGACCGCGCTGGGCGGCGAAATGGTCACCACCGCGGTCGAGGGCCTGGAACGCTATGGCATATCGGTGCGCTATCCGCGCGAGCTGCGCGATGACCCGCAGCGCATCGCCAACGAGGTGTTCGTACCCACAGGCAACGGCATGATTCCCCTGGGCCAACTGGCCGACATTGCCATCCACACCGGCGCGCCGGCAATCAAGACCGAGAACGCGCTGCTAACCGCCTACGTCTATGTGGACATCCGCGACCGCGACGTCGGTTCCTACGTCCGCGACGCCCAGCGCGCGGTGGCGCAAAGGGTCAAGTTCCCGCCCGGCTACTATGCGACCTGGAGCGGCCAGTTCGAATACATGGAGCGGGCCAAGGCCAAGCTCGCCATCGTCGTGCCGGTGACCCTGGCGCTCATTTTCGTCCTGCTCTATCTCAATTTCCGCCGGCTCACCGAAACCCTGATCGTGATGGCCTCGGTGCCCTTTGCCCTGGTTGGGGGCATCTGGCTGATGTGGTGGCTGGGTTACAACCTGAGCGTGGCGGCGGCGGTGGGCTTCATCGCGCTGGCCGGGGTGGCGGCGGAGACCGGCGTGGTCATGCTGATCTATCTCGATCATGCCTGGGCGGCGATCAAGGACGAGCGCCAGACGGCAGGAGCAACACCTTCGGTCGCGGATCTGTACGGCGCGGTCATGAGCGGTGCGGTGGAGCGCGTGCGGCCGAAAATGATGACGGTGGCCGCCATCATGGCCGGCCTGCTGCCGATCATGTGGGGCCACGGCACCGGCTCCGAGGTAATGAGCCGAATCGCCGCACCGATGATAGGCGGCATGATCTCCTCGACCGTGCTGACGCTCGGCGTGATTCCCGCGATCTATGCCCTGGTAAAGGCGTGGCGCCTCAAACATGGGATGGAAGGCTGAGCGAAGATCGACTATCGACTTTTGTCGTTCCCAAAAGGTCGGAAGATCTGTTCTGCTTGGAATGCCCGAACCTTGGGGTTTATGCTGCGGCGCCACCGGGGCGTTCAGCGTGGCTGGCCCCGCCGTAAAAATGACGTTCTGACGCCTAGACTGGCTATCGAGGGCTCGGGCGGGCCGCTTCTCGCCGTATTCTTCCGCCTTGCGAAAAAAGATCACATTGTGATATTGTTGTCCGCTATGGGCTCAAGGACCTGAATACATCAGGGCGTGCCCGGCACGGCCAAGCGCCTGTGCTATGTGTGAGCTCTTGCGGACAAGGTCAGATGATCGAACCAGTTGCTCTCAAGGACTTCTTCATCACCTTCTTCTCGGCTGCCCTGGTGATCATCAGCGGCGCCCTGTATGCCCTGCTGTTCGCGTATGCTCGTATCAAGAACCGGCCCGGGCTTATGCTGCTCGCCTATACCTCTTACCTTGGCCTGTTCGCTTCCGTGCTGGTGCTGGCGTATGCCGCCAACCTCTATACCCACGGGTTCTGGATGTTCATTGTACTGCTCATGCTCATCGGCTATCTGCTCGCCCCTCATGGGGTCTGGCACCTGTGTGTTGCCACCCATCGGAACGAGCATGCGGAAGGTGCGGATTCGATCAAGGTTTTTCAACAGCGGTAGTTCCGGGGAGGCTTTGCCATGTCACAGGCATTATGGTGGGCATCTGAATCTTTTTGGCGCAAGACCGCCATCTGGGTCACGGGCGTCTCGTTCATCATCCTGATTTTTCTTACCTTCGACAGCCTGTCGCAGATTTCTGCAGGCGGTAAGCGCGTCCCGGCTTACTCTGTCATCAATCAGCGCATTGACTACACCTTCAATGAAAAGCTCAATCACCAGGTGCCGGTGATCGGCGCTGAGGAGCCCTTGTTCGGGAAGAAGCTGACCGAGGCAGAAGCCGAGGCCTTGGTCAGTCACGGCAAGATCACCACCCAGGCGAAGAACTGCATGGACTGCCACACCATCCTGGGCAATGGCGCTTATTACGCGCCAGACCTGACCAAGGCCTGGCTGGATCCCATGTGGGGCTCCAAAGAGGTGCGTGAACAACTCATGGTGGCGTTTCTCATGGACCCCAGTGACAAGCTGCATAACGGCCTCGGGCGGCGGATGCCCAAGCTGGGCATCACCCCGGATGAGGCGCGCGCCGTAGTGGCCTACCTGAAGTGGATGAGCGCCATCGACACCAATGGCTTTCCCTATAACTTCAAACCCATGAACCAGGAGAACTGAAATGGTGGCTCAAAGTAATTCTTCCGTGCTGGGAATGCTTAGCAGCGCCAATCTCAACGGCGGCCAGAAGCTGGCGGTCAAGTATTTCAGCGTCGCCATGATCCTGTTCGGCGCCCAGGTTCTGTTTGGCCTGCTGGCCGGGCTGCAATATCTGAAACCTGACTTTCTCTATGGCGTGCTGGATTTCAACACGGTGCGCATGGTGCATATCAACGCGATGGTGGTCTGGCTGTTGTTCGGCTTCATCGGCGCGGTCTACTGGCTGCTGGAGGACGAAGCCGGCGTGCCGGTCGTCGGCCTCAGGCTGGGCAATCTGATCTTCTGGATTTTCACCCTCGCGGTGGCCGTGGTTGTGGTGGTGTTCTTGCTGATACAAATCGGGCCGGGTGACATGAAGACGATCTGGCTCATCAACGAGGGCCGCGAGTACATCGAGGCGCCGCGCTGGGCCGACATTGGCATCGTGGTGTGCGTGCTGACCTTCTTCTGGAATGTGGTAGCCACCTTTGCCAAGGGCCGGTATACGGGCATCGGCGGCGTGCTGGCGCTGGACCTGATTGCGCTATTCGGCCTGTACCTGGCTGGGATGTTCTATACCCCAAACGTGTCCGTTGACCAGTACTGGTGGTGGTGGGTGATCCACCTGTGGGTGGAAGCGACCTGGGAGGTGCTGGTCGGCTGCATCATGGCCTACATGCTGATGACGGTTCTGGGAGTGCGGCGCAAGATCGTTGAGACCTGGCTTTACATCGAAGTGGCGTTGATGTTCGGTTCCGGCATCCTGGGCCTGGGGCACCATTATTTCTGGATCGGCACACCGGATTACTGGTTCGAAATCGGAGGCTTCTTTTCTGCCCTGGAACCCATACCGCTGGTCGCGATGGTAGTGCACGCAGTATTTGACTCCGGCGTGCACAAGCTGAAGGCAACCAACCATCCGGCGCTGGCCTGGACCTTTGCCCAGGCATTCGGCAATTTCTTCGGCGCCGGCGTGTGGGGTTTCATGCATACCCTGCCACAGATCAACCTCTACACCCACGGCACCCAGTGGTCCGCTTCCCACGGCCACTTCGCCTTCTTTGGTGCCTATGCCACCACCAACATCGCATTCTTCTATCTGGCCATGCAGAAGTGGCGCGGCAACGTATGGATGAGCGGGGATATGGCCGGCGCCTGGAAATGGAAGTGGTCGATGATCCTGCTCAATTTGGGCATGCTCGGCATGACCATGGGCATGCTTATCGCTGGCTATGAACAGTCACAGATCGAACGCGCCATCGAGGGCTCGACCTGGTCTGGCTACTTCCTCGCCCAGGCCCATCCCTGGTTCCAGCAGTCAATGTGGTGGCGAGAGGTCTTCGGCTGCATGTTCACCGCAGGCTTTGTGCTGCTGGCGTGGGACTTGCTAAGCATAGGCGGCAGGGAGAAGCGGCCTGCGCTAGTGCACCCTGAGCTGGCCTTGGCGGGCTGAGGGTCAGGAATCAGGAATCGGGCATCAGAAGACAGATGTCTTTTGGCGCGGCGCGCGACGCCTTTTCTCCGTCCTCTGACTTCCGTGTAGTGAAACATTAGGCTGCCTCCTGGCGCCGCATCTGACGTTGATATAAGAATGCCAGCACTTGGCCGCGCAAGTGGTTGTAGTGATGGTTTTCGGCAAGCTTGAGCCGGTCACGGGGGCGCGGCAGGTCGATGGACAGGATCTGGCCGATCCTTGCCGCCGGGCCATTGGTCATCATCACGATGCGGTCCGACAGCAGCACCGCCTCGTCCACGTCGTGGGTCACCATGATCACGGTGCCGTTGGTTTCCGCGACGATGCGCATCAGTTCATCCTGCAGATGGGCCCGCGTCAATGCGTCCAGCGCGCCGAAGGGTTCGTCCAGCAGCAGTACCTTGGGACTCATGGCCAGCGCCCGGGCAATGCCCACGCGCTGTTTCATGCCGCCGGAAATTTCCTGCGGGCGTTTGTGCATGGCTTGGCCGAGGTTGACCAGCTTGAGGGCGTCCTCGGCGCGCGCCTTGAGCTTGGCCTTGCCTTCCTTGCGGCCGAACACGGTTTCCACCGCCAAATGGACATTCTCGAAGCAGGTCAGCCACGGCAGCAGCGAGTGATTCTGGAACACCACCCCGCGATCCGGACCAGGACCCGGAATTTCCCGGCCCGCGCATAGCGCTGCACCGCTGCTGGGCAGGTTGAGGCCGGCCACCACATTGAGCAGGGTGGATTTGCCGCAGCCGGAATGGCCGATGAGCGTCACGAATTCGCCTTGCGCCACGCTGAGCGAAATATCCTGCAGGGCATGAAACTGGCCTTTCCGGGTGGGGAAGACGACATTGATGCGGTCGAGTTCGACAAACTTTTCCATTGTTCTTTTCCCTATTCTGCGTAGCTGAAGCGTCTGGCCAGGAAGACCAGCGCCTGTTCAAGCATCAGGCCGACGATGCCCACGACGAAGATGGCAATGATGATGTGCTCGACATTGAGGTTATTCCATTCGTCCCACACCCAGAATCCAATGCCGACGCCACCGGTGAGCATTTCCGCCGCCACGATCACCAGCCAGGCCACGCCAATCGACAGGCGCACACCGGTGAGGATGTGCGGCAGCACGGCGGGAAACAGGATTTTCGTCGCCACCTTGATTTCCGGCAGGGCCAGCACGCGCCCCACATTCAAATAGTCCTGCGGCACCTGGCGCACGCCGGCAGCGGTGTTGAGGATCATCGGCCAGATACTGGAAATGAAGATTACCCAGATGGAGGCCGGGCTCGCGGCCTTGAATACCAGCAGCCCGATGGGCAGCCAGGCAAGCGGCGACACCGGACGCAACAGGCTGATGATGGGCGCAGTCATGGCGGCAAAGAACTTGAAGCGTCCGATGATGAACCCCAGTGGAATGCCAACCAGGGCGGCCATGCCGAAGCCGATGCCGACCCGCTGCAGCGAATGGAGAATGTTCCAGCCTATGCCCTGGTCGTTGGGCCCCTTGTCATAGAAAGGATCAGCAAACAGTTTGACCGCCGAATGCCAGGTAGCCGAGGGGCCCGGAATGCGCCCGTCATGTGCGATCAGCGCCCACAGGCCGATGAACAGCAGCAGGCCCAGCGCCGGCGGAATCATCGCGCCGACGGCCACGCGGGCCCATTCCTTCATGCGGTCGGGACCGGCAGCTTCAGGCGCAGGCCGGACAGACGGGGCGACAGATTCCATTGCCGCAACGATGGGCGCCGCAGGCTCAGGCTCATGCATCCCCTCCAATCTGAGTGAAGTGACAGTTGCGCTCATGGTCAATCTCCTTATCTGCCGCAGGGTGGGTTAACCCCTTGCGCGTTACCCACCACAGGGGCAAGAGTGGCTTACGGCGTTCAGCCTTACGTTCTACCTCGGCTCAAGCCTTGATCTTGAAGCCATTGGCATAGGCCTTGGGGCTCTTGCCGTCCCACACCACGCCGTCGATCAGCCTGGCGCTGCGCATTTCCGACTTGGGCAGCGGGGTTTTGGTCTGCGTTGCGGCTTCCTTGTAGAGCTTGATCTGATTCACGCTCTGAGCCACCTTCAGGTAATCCGGATCTTCTTTCAACAGGCCCCAGCGCTTGTGCTGGGTGAGGAACCACATGCCGTCTGACAGGTAGGGGAAGTTCACCCTGCCATCGTTGTAGAACTTCATGTAATTGGCATCCTGCCATTTCCTGCCGTTGCCGTTGTTGTACTGGCCCAGCATGCGGTCCTCGATGGAATCGAAGTCGGTATTGACATAGGACTTGTCGGAAATGATCCTTGCAACTTCCGAGCGGTTGCTCATGGTGTCGATATATTTCGACGCGTCGAGGACGGCCATGATCATGGCGCGCGCCGTGTTGGGATATTTCTCCACGAACTCCAGCGTGGTGCCGAGGACCTTCTCCGGGTGGTCCTGCCAGATTTCCTGGGTGGTCACGGCGGTAAAGCCGATATCGTCGTGGATTGCGCGCGCGCCCCAAGGCTCTCCTACACAGAAGCCGTCCATGTTGCCGACCCGCATGTTTGCCACCATTTGCGGCGGCGGCACGGTGATCACCTTGGTCTGGGAGAACGGGTTCACGCCGTAAGCCGCCAGCCAGTAGTAGAGCCACATGGCATGGGTGCCGGTGGGAAAGGTCTGGGCAAAGGTGTATTCGCGCGGCTCGGCGTGGATCATTCTGGAGAGGCTGGCGCCATCGATTGCCCGTTTGGCTTTCAACTGGTTGGACAGCGTGATGGCCTGGCCGTTGTTGTTCAGCGTGGCAAGGACAGCCATGTCTTTCTTCGGCCCGCCTATGCCCAGTTGCACGCCGTAGATCAGGCCGTAGAGCACGTGCGCGGCGTTGAGTTCGCCGTTCACCAGCTTGTCGCGCACCGCCGCCCAGGAGGCTTCCTTGGACGGGGTGATCTTGATCCCGTGCTTCTTATCGAAGCCCTTCACCGAGGAAATGACCACGGATGCGCAGTCGGTCAGAGGTATGAAGCCGACCTTCACTTCCTTCAATTCAGGTGCGTCCGAGCCGGCGGCCCATGCGCCGCTGCGCACTCCGGGCGGCACCATGGCCATCAGGCCTGCGGCCGCGGAAAGGGTGACGGACTTCTTCAGAAAATCCCTGCGCTCCGCGTTTTGCGGAGGGATGAAACCTTCGAATAAATCCTTGCCATTGCGGTTCATGCTTGCGCGCTCCAAAAAAGAAGGCGTCCGACCCCATGGAGGGGAGGGACGCCGTTGTCCAACACAGAGGAGATGTAATGCCCGAAGGCTACGCCATTGCAGCCTTCACTTTATGAGAGAGCAATTGGTGTGCCAGCATGCAACGATCGTCGAAAACAGGGGCTTTGGGCGAATGGGTGGCATCGGGTCCGGCCGCGGCGCGCGCGGCGATGAACGCAAAAAGTGCAGAACGCTCACGGAATGCACACTGCTGGTGCCTTGCGCCGCGACAGAAAGTGCACGTGCATGCGAACGACTCTGTTCCG
>DASQBT010000087.1:0-9252 GCA_035635075.1 Thiobacillaceae bacterium
CATGATCAACTCGCGCATATAGCCCAGGATGAAATCGATGTTGAGGCTGCGTTCATGGGCCTCGTCGATGACGATGCAGGAATAAGCGGATAACCGCGGGTCGCCCTGACTCTCCGCCAGCAGAATGCCGTCAGTCATGAACTTGATGCGCGTATCGTCCCGAACCTTGTCGGTGAACCGTACCTTGTAACCCACCAGGCCGCCCAGTTGACCCTTGAGTTCGAAGGCCACCCGGTCGGCCACCGACCGCGCGGCAATCCGGCGCGGCTGGGTGCAGCCAATAATGCCGCGCTCGCCCAGCCCGGCTTCCAGGCACATCTTGGGAATCTGCGTGGTCTTGCCTGAACCGGTTTCGCCGCACAGGATCAGCACCTGGCTGGCATCGAGCGCGGCAAGAATTTCGTCGCGCCGGGCGGATACCGGCAGGTCGGGATAATCAATCTTCACGTTGCGTGAGCGCTACTTGTTCTTGATATACCGATCGTCGTCGAACGTCTCCAGCCAGTCTGGTCTGTACACCGCCATGAGGGTAACCGCCATGCCCGTGCTGAAGGCCTCGGACCAGGCCAGCAGGATGAAATACGGCGAATAGTGCTCCAGCAGGTAGTCCAGCTTGTAGACGCCGGACAGGGCCATGAGCGCAGTTGCCACCAGACCGACGGCGATGATCGCCAGGGCGACGCCAAAAAAGCCGTTGACCAGCACATAGATGAAAAAGTGATAAGGCAGCTTGCGCTCCACCAGCTTGAGCAGACCATGGGTGACGAAGGCGGGCACTGCGGCAAATACCAGTGCCTCAACGCCCAGGTTGGTCCACTCCCCATGGCCTCCGAGTATGCTGCCGGCCATGGCGATCAGGCCTGCCAGCATGCCCCTCCACGGACCGAACATGAGCGTGGCCGCAGACACGCCAATCAGGTGGAACTCCAATCCAGGCCGGATACCGGCGCGAATCTGCCATAAGCCCAACAGGGCCACGGAAGCTCCAAGAAACAGGTTTGAGCGGGTCGGGTCCAGCAGCCTCTTCCAGTCGCCGGAACGCCAGAAGCCCCAGAGCAGCAAGACCAACCCCATCCAGCCCAGAGTGGTCATGGATTCGGGCAGGGAAAATACGGCGCTGCTCATGGTGGAATTTTATCGCGGCAGGCGGCATCGGACTGCCCCGGTATAATTTTGTTTTTGCCGCGTATCCTATCCAAATGAAACTTGTTTTGTTCGACCTGGACAATACCCTGCTGGCCGGGGATTCGGATTTTGAGTGGGCCCAGTTCCTGATCTACAAAGGCGTGCTGGACCGGGAAGTGTACGAGGCCCGCAATCAGGTGTTCTTTGACCAGTACAAGGATGGCACCCTGGACATCCATGCCTTTCTCGATTTTCAACTGCGCCCCCTGGCCCGCCACAGCCGCGCCCAGTTGGATGGATGGCACGCCGAATATCTGGAAACCAGGATCAGGCCGATGATCACGCCCAAGGCCAAGGCCCTGGTCAAGCAGCATCAGGAAGATGCGGACCTGGTTGCCATCATCACTGCGACCAATTCCTTCGTCACCGGACCGATTGCGCAAGAATTCGGCGTGGAGCACCTGATCGCCACCGAGCCGGAACAGATTGGCGGGCTCTATACCGGCAAGGTGGCCGGCATCCCCTGCTTCCGCGAACACAAGGTCACGCGCCTGGAAATGTGGCTTGCCGATCGGGGTCTGCTGTGGGAAGACATACGCACCAGTTGGTTCTACAGCGACTCCCTGAACGACTTGCCGCTATTGCAGAAGGTGGATTTTCCGGTGGCGGTGGATCCGGACCCGACTTTGGAAGCTCACGCCGAGATTGCGGGCTGGCCGATTGTCAGCCTGCGCTGAAAAGGCAAACGCGCACATCGATCGGGAATTTCGCCGGGACGCGGCGCCGATGCCGACGCATGCCATTGCATCCTACTGCAACGCCGCCAGCCCCGCGGCGTCCCGGCGTACCCTGGGTCCAAGGGTATAATCCGCGCATGATACGAAAGTTCATCAAGTCCGTCCTGGGAAGGGGCAAAAACCCCCCATCCACCGGACCACTTGTGTTCGCCAAGAAACAGCACGGCATATCCCGCGAAGCCATTCATCCCTGCGCTCTGAAAGTTTGTGAAGAATTGCAGCACCATGGCTACAAGGCCTTTGTGGTCGGCGGAGCAGTGCGTGATCTCCTGTTGGGGGGCACGCCCAAGGACTTCGACGTGGCGACCGATGCCACGCCCGAGGAGACCCGCCGCCTGTTCCGCCGTTCCCGCATCATCGGCCGACGCTTCCGAATTGTTCATGTGATGTGCGGACGCGACACCATCGAGGTCGCCACCTTCCGCGCCGCCGGCAACCTTCCGGGCGAGGACGAGGAGGAACGCGACACCGACGAGCACGGCCGGCTCCTGTCGGACAACGTATTCGGCAGCCTGGAAGAGGATGCTGCGCGGCGCGACTTCAGCGTCAACGCGCTTTATTACGAACCTGACAAGGAAGAAATCTGGGATTACCACGGCGGCGTGGCGGATTCCAAGAAACGCATCCTGCGCATGATCGGCGATCCGGAAACCCGCTACCGTGAAGACCCGGTGCGCATGCTGCGGGCTGCCCGCTTTGCCGCCAAGCTGGAATTCAAGATTGACCCCGCCACCCGCGCGCCGGTGGCCAAGCTGGCCCCGCTGCTGGAGAACGTGCCTCGCTCCCGTCTGTTTGACGAGGCGCTCAAACTGCTGCTTTCCGGTCACGCGCTGCGCGCCGTGCATCAGCTGCGGACGGAAGGGCTGCATCATGGCATGCTGCCCCTGCTCGACACCATTCTCGACGATCCCCAAGGCGAGCGATTCATCAGCGCCGCATTGCGCAGCACGGATGAGCGCATCCATGCCGACAAGCCAGCCTCACCCGGATTCCTCTTCGCTTCCCTGTTGTGGCCGCAGGTCCAGCGCCGCTGGCAGGCGATCCGAGACACTGGCGAAAAACCCATTCCCGCGCTGTTTGCCGCAATGGACGAGGTGCTGGAAGCCCAGCGCGAGCGTCTCGCCATTCCGCGCCGCTTTGACGGCTTCATCAAGGAAACCTGGGCCCTGCAACCGCGCTTCGAGCAGCGCTCCGGGCAGCGGCCATTCCGTTTAATGGAGCATCCGCGCTTTCGCGCCGGCTACGACTTCCTGCTCATCCGCGCAGAGTCCGGCGAGGTAGCGGCAGAACTCGGAGAATGGTGGACCCGTTTTCAGGAGGCGGACGCCGACCAGCGTCAGGCCATGCTAATCGCTGACAGCGGGCCCAAACCCCGCAAGCGGCGCCGCAAGCGCAAACCCGCGGGTGATCAGGCGGCCGGCGATGGCCCGCGCATTGAGTCCAGCCTGGCATGAATGTCGAAGCCTATATCGGATTGGGCGCCAATCTGGATGATCCCGCCGCACAGGTGGAGTATGCCTTTGATGAACTGGCGCACCTGCCGGATACGCTTCTCGCGGCACGCTCCTCCCTCTACGTATCCGCGCCGGTGGGCTATGACCAGCAGCCTGATTTCATCAATGCGGTGGCGAAACTCGAGACCCGCCTTTCCCCCCGCTCGCTGCTCGCCGCTTTGCTCGACATCGAGCACCGGCATGGCCGCCAGCGCACCTTCCGCAACGCGCCGCGCACCCTGGACCTCGATTTGCTGCTGTACGGCAACGCCCACTTTCATGAGCCGGGGCTCACGCTCCCGCATCCGCGCATGCACGAGCGCGCCTTTGTGCTGGAGCCGCTGATGGAAATTGCGCCCGCCCTGGACATTCCCGGGCGCGGTTCCGCGGGTGCCTGGCGCACCCTGTGCGGCAGCCAGCAAGTTCATCTGTATCAGCCCCGCACCCAGATTGCCGGGGGGATTAAATGACCCTGGCCCGTTATCACTATATCGTCGTCGAAGGCCCCATCGGCGTGGGCAAGTCCAGCCTGGCGCGGCGTCTGGCCGAGCATCTGGAAGCGGACAGCCTGATGGAAAACGTCGCAGACAATCCCTTCCTGCCGCGCTTCTATCAGGATCCGCGACGCTATGCCCTGCCCACCCAACTGCACTTTCTGTTTGACCGCGCCCGGCAGGTCAAGGAGTTGGCCCAGGGCGACTTGTTCCGCAGGAGCATCGTTGCGGATTTTCTGCTCGACAAGGACATGCTATTTGCGCGGCTCAATCTGGACGAGGATGAATACGCCCTGTATGAAAAAGTCTATGCCGACCTGAAATTACAGGCGCCCGATCCCGACCTGGTGATTTATCTGCAGGCACCGGTGGAGGCCTTGCAGGATAGGGTTAAGCGCCGTGGCATCGACTTCGAACAGGGCATGAAGGGCGATTACCTCAGACGTCTCGCAGAGGCCTACAGCGAATTCTTCCACCGCTATGATGACGCGCCGGTCCTGATGGTCAATAGCGAGAACCTGAATTTCGTCAAACAAAAGGGCGACTTCGATCTGCTGCTGGAACGCATGGCCAAGATGCGGGGCTCACGGGAATTCTTCTCTCGCGCAGCGTAATAGCTTGGACAAGAGTGCTCTCGGGAAATATTTGCGTGAAGGTTTCCCAGTTTCATCTGCTCCGGTTAACCCTTTGTCTCCTGTTCCTTGTCTAGGATTTCTACATGAGCAATCCAACCAAGCCCATCACCCTCTCCACCCTGAAAGGCCTGCGAGAGCGGAGCGAGAAGATCGCCGTGCTTACGGCCTACGATGCGGGTTTTGCGCGCCTTGCCGAAGAGGCCGGGGTGGAGGTAATCCTGGTGGGCGATTCGCTCGGCATGGTGGTGCAGGGTCACACCTCGACCTTGCCGGTCAGACTGGCGGAAATGAGCTATCACACGCGTTGCGTGGCGCGCGGCGTCCACCGCGCCTTGATCGTGTCGGACCTGCCCTTTGCCAGCTACCAGCAAAGCCCCCAGCAGGCCTACGTTTCGGCCGCCCGGCTGATGGCCGCAGGCGCCAACATCGTCAAGCTGGAGGGCGGCGCCGTCATGCTGGAGACCGTGCGCTTTCTGGTGCAGCGTGGCATCCCGGTATGCGCGCATCTGGGTTTGTTGCCCCAGTCCGTCAACCAGTTGGGCGGCTACAGGGTTCAGGCCCGCGATGAATCCAGCGCAAACCAGCTGCTGGCGGACGCCCGGGCCCTGCAACAAGCCGGTGCGGGACTCGTCGTGCTGGAATCCATTCCCGCGGCGCTGGGCAAATTGGTGACCGAGTCACTCGCCATACCCACTGTCGGCATCGGCG
Source organism: Thiobacillaceae bacterium (assembly GCA_035635075.1). Taxonomy (GTDB): domain Bacteria; phylum Pseudomonadota; class Gammaproteobacteria; order Burkholderiales; family Thiobacillaceae; genus DASQBT01. The sequence continues at coordinate 5,253 of DASQBT010000087.1, forward strand.
CCGGACCCCACTGCAGCGGGCAGGTGCTGGTGCTGCAGGACGTCCTCGGGATCTATCCCCACTCCCCCAAGTTTTCCAAGAACTTCATGGCTGGGGCCGGCTCCATCCAGGGGGCGATCCAGGCCTATGTGGCAGCGGTAAAATCCGGCGCTTTTCCAGGGCCGGAACACTGTTTTCAGTAGGGCCCCGTGCAGCTCGTCTCAGCCCTTGATGAACTGCGCGATGCGCTCGCAGGGCAACCGGCGTGCGCCTTTGTTCCCACCATGGGCAATCTTCACGCGGGTCACCTGTCCCTGGTCAAACAGGCCCGATCGAGCGCTAGGCCAGTGGTGGTGAGCATCTTCGTCAATCCTCTGCAATTTGGCGCCGGTGAGGATTTCGAGTCCTATCCGCGCACGCTCAAAGCGGATTGCGCGCTGCTTGAAGGCATGGCCGATGTCGTCTTCGCGCCGTCGACCGTGGACCTGTATCCGGTGCGTCAGCAGTTCCATGTGACGCCGCCCGATGAATTGGCCAATGACCTGTGCGGTGCGTTTCGGCCCGGACATTTTCGCGGCGTGGCAACCGTGGTGCTGAAGTTGTTCAACCTGGTGCAGCCCGCCCTGGCGTTTTTTGGCAAGAAGGATTACCAGCAATTAACCGTGATCCGTCAAATGGCGGCCCAGTTGAACCTGCCCATTGACATTCGCGCGGGTGAAACCGTGCGTGCCGCTGACGGGCTGGCCCTGTCTTCCCGCAACAGCTATCTCTCTGCACAAGAACGGCAAACGGCACCGCTTTTATACCAGGCGCTGAACGCTCTCGCAGGTCAACTGAAAAACGGAAACCGGGATTTTCCTGCGATCGAGGCGCTGGGTCGGCAGACGCTGGAAACAGTCGGCTGGCAGGTGGATTATGTAGCCGTCCGCCGTGCAGATCTTGCTCGGCCCGTTGCTGCCGATTTGCAGTTCGTGGTGCTGGGCGCGGCCCGTCTTGGCAAGACCAGGCTCATCGACAATCTGGAAGTTGGGCTTTGAGGGGACCTCGTTTATAATTTAAGCCCTTCCTAATAGAGGGGCACCGATCATGCAAAGAACGATGCTCAAATCCAAGCTGCACCGGGTTAGGGTGACTCATTCGGAACTTCACTATGAGGGATCCTGCGCCATCGATCTGGACCTGCTGGAGGCTGCCAATATTCACGAATACGAGCAGATCCAGATGTACAACGTATCCAACGGGGAGCGCTTCACCACCTATGCGATCGGGGCGAAGCGCGGCTCGGGCATTATTTCGGTAAACGGCGCCGCGGCGCACAAGGCCAATCCGGGCGATCTCATGATCATCGCCACCTACGCGGTCTACAGCGAACTGGAACTGGCCCGTTATCATCCCAATCTGGTGTATGTGGATGAACACAATCGCATCATCGACCAGCGAACTTCCATACCCGTTCAAGCCGCCTGATTGCGCTCAATAGGCAACAAAAAGCCGGCATGCGCCGGCTTTTTTTTGTTCGTGCAGCCCTGTTATGGAACCAGGGATATTCTTACTTGGCCGGGGTGACTTCCACCTCAACCCTGCGGTTGGGCTGCAGGCAGGCGATCAGTTCAGCCTTGGGCAGCTTCATGTCACATTCTTTCACCGGCTGGGTGTCACCCTTGCCTGCGGTGATGAACTTCGCCGCCTTCACGCCTTTGGATTTGAGGTAGTTGGCCACCGACCGCGCGCGGGCCAAGGAAAGTTTCATGTTGGAAGATGCCTTGCCAGTCTTGTCCGCATGGCCCGTCACCTTGATTGTGTCGATTGCGCCCGCGGCTTTGATCCTGTCCGCCAGATCATTCAGGCTCTTCTTGCCGTCGATCGTGAGGTACCTGGCAGATGACTTGCCGGACTTGAACAGTGTGTCGCCCGACAACGTCAGCGTGGCAGGGGTGCCCGGCTGGAAAGTGGCAGAAGCCGCCGGCTCTGCAGCTGGACTTGGAGCCGGGGCTGGGGCTGCCTGCGCGGTCAGGTAGGGATTGTTTGCGGTACTAAAGCCCGGCAGCGTAAAGCCGCCAAGCGGCGGCATCGCAGTTGCCGGAACCTGTCCGCCGACGGGTGCGCCAAAGCCGGGAATCACGTTACCGAAGCCGCCGAACATGTTGAACACGTTGGTCCAAGTCGAAGGATCCATCACGTTGATGGGAGGGGTGACCGGTGCCGCCGGGCCAAAGCCCACCACCGGCTGCGCGGGCTGCATGAACGTGGCCCAGTTGCTGCCGAGCAGGTTGGGGTTGACCACGGCGCCCATCATGCTGCCGTACAGCTGGGGATTAAAGGGGGCGAACATCATGCTCAGGGCGCGCGGATCGGTCGGAGCCATCATCCACTTCATGTACATGTTGGGGTTCATCATGTTCATGGCGCCCTGCCACACTCTGGGATCCATGGGCAGCACCATCCAGCGCATCATCTTGTTGGGGTCTGAAACCGACGCCAGGTTGCGCATGTAGAATCCCGGGTCCATCATCGCGGCGGTCCAGCGCAGGTAGATCGAAGGATCCACCATGAATGGTACATAGTTGTTTATGACACCCGGCTGCATCATGCTTGCGCCGCTGTGCAGCCAGTTGCCCGGCTCCATCATCATCGGGATGGCGGCTGCTGCGGTGTTGGGGTTGGTCATGGCTCCGAGCCAGGCTTCGAAGGCCCTGGGATCCTTGAACGCGGAAGCGTTCTGGGTAAAATCGCCCATCCGGCTCAACCATTGCTCAGAGGTTTGCGGCGTCTGGCCAGCGGGAACCTGCACCATATTGGCGGTGTAGCCGCCCGCTTGGGGTACGGCCTGGGGCGCGGCCTGAAGCGTGGGCTGGGCAACCGGATAAATTACGGCCGCATCCGCCGGCTTGGACTCCTGGGCAGAACTAGCCACCTTGGTTGCCTTAACCTTGGCAGCATCCTTGGTCGCTGCCATCAGGGGGGAAGACGCCAAGGCAAGCGCCAAGGCAAGACTTAGAGGCTTGAATCGCATAATGTTTACTCCCAATGTGAAACCGGATAAATGGCAGCCCCTTCCTCCACAGGTCCTCGCCACGCGGAGGGGAAAAGCCCTAAATTCAGGGTTTAATTATATTCGAACTGCCATTCTTGCAGCATAACAGCATGGAATTATCTGTTGACAATCTGCCACGCTGTTGCCTATTGATAACATCCGGGTTCAAAAGGGCTCGGAATTATGGGACATGCCCCTACCCCGCCTAACGGGCTTGGCACCGGCCCGTCACGGGTGGAACAACCCCCCTTCTTGGACAACTTGTTGGTGCCGGGAGTAGGGGATTTGAACCCCACAGTATTACTACCGCCGGATTTTGTGTCCGTTGCGTCCTTCTGAGAACTCGCACCCAGATCGCCGCCTAACCTACCTGCACAGAAATTCTGGCACCCCGGGGTACCGGAGGCGGAGACTACGCCGAGGGCAGGAAGTAAACTAAGTTAGGTAGGGTGGGCACGCGCATTTCGTGTCCTGTCCAAAGCGGCTAATACATTAAGACCTGGCCGGTGCTGTCCCCGGCCTTATTTTCGTCGGAACACCAAGGAGACTGAAATGAAGAAGCTAATGCTACTCCCGACTATTTTGTTTTCATGGTTGTTGACTTCCGGTCCCGTCATGGCGGCGGGGTATCCGTGGAACAACCACGCGTCGCCTTACAATTTCTTGTTTGGCAATGATATCGACACACATCAGCAGACCCGGCTGGAAAAAAGCGGCGCGTTGTTCGGGTTCTTCTACATCCAGTTCACCGGTACAACTTCCAGCGACGGCTATCCAGTGGCCACGCATGTCGATTGCAATGCCGTACCCGGCTGCACCGTCGGCTGGATACTGCGCGCTGAACCTGGCAGTGCCACCTTTTTGTATCATGTGGAGAACGAACACGAGGTGTTTCTGGTGAACCGCGCCGACATTCCGCAGCCCGGTTCCTACGCCCACTTCCACTGGCTCGGCGACAGCATGCCCACGCCCAATGAGCCGCCAATG
>DASQBT010000088.1:0-2945 GCA_035635075.1 Thiobacillaceae bacterium
CTCCCTGTACAATCCCTTCTTCCGTGGCCGTGAAAACCGATTTCTCAATAAACCCTGCTTTCAACCATTTCCGTAATAGCTCCCTGTCCATCGGCACATTGGCCAGCAGCCAATCATGGCTGATCCGGTCATAGGAAACCACGACACACTACCCATTCCGAAGACTTTCCCCGATCGGTCACCATTGTCCGCCGCGGGCATCCGTTTGAAGGCCAGGCCTTGCAGGTTCTGCGGCGCACGCATCGGGCTGGTCGACTCTCCTTTCTGTTGATATTACCGGACCAGAGCCGTTCGCTCATTCCGGCGGATTGGACTGATTTAGCCGATCCGACTCAATCCTCTTCACGTGAGCCTGGCCAATCCCTACCGTTGTTGGGCTCGCTCGCTGACTTGCTGAAGACTCGCGCCTTGGTGGACGCTCTCCTCTATCGTCCAACGAACCCCGAGGAGTTCGGTCATGCCCGTGCAAATGAATCTGCCCTTTCTGGAAAATCCGCCGCTCAACCCGGCGATTTGGGAACACCTGGACAACACCCAACGCGTCGTCGTCCTCGACAAACTGGCGCACCTGATCGCCAAAACCGCCGCGATCGAAACCCAAGCGGAGGAACCCAGCCATGAGTGACCAGAGCAAAATCAGCCCCCTCCACTGGCGCCGCGCCGCCTTCGTCTATATTCGTCAATCCTCCGCCAATCAGGTGGAGCACAACCGAGAGTCCACCGCACGCCACTACGCCTTGGCCGATCGCGCGGTGGAACTCGGTTGGCCGCGCGAGCGGATCACTGTCATCGACCAGGACCTTGGCCTGTCCGGGGCCAGCGCCGCACAACGTTCCGGCTTTGCCCAATTGACCACCGCCGTTGCCCTGGGCCAGGTCGGCATCGTTCTGGGGCTGGAAGTCTCGCGGCTGGCACGCAACAATGCCGACTGGTACCGCCTGCTCGATCTGTGCGGCATGACCGATACCTTGATCGGCGACGCCGATGGCGTTTACCATCCTGGCCTGTTCAATGATCGACTGGTACTGGGACTCAAGGGCACCATGAGTGAAGCCGAACTCCACATCTTACGCGCGCGGCTCGATGGCGGCATCCGCAATAAGGCCGCACGGGGCGAGTTGCGCCGGGGATTACCCGTCGGCTTCGTCTGGGGCGAGGAGGACGGCGAGGTGCTTTTTCACCCCGATGCGGCGGTGGTCGCCGCCATCCGAACCGCCTTCGAGCGCTTTGCCGAACTGGGCTCGGCGCGCCGGGTTTGGCTGTGGTTTCACACCGAGGGACTGAACTTTCCCCTGCGGCTGCATCAAGCCCAGCAAATCCGCTGGACTCTCCCCACCTATACCGCCATCCACCAGGTCCTCACCAATCCGGTCTATGCCGGCGCCTACTGCTATGGCAAAACCCGGGGCGAGCGTTATGTCGATGAGCAGGGACAGATCAAACACCGTATCCGCCACCTGCCTCAGTCGGAGTGGGCCGTCCTCATCCGCGAGCACCACGCCGGCTATATCGATTGGGCCACGTATGAGGCCAATCAAGCCCGCCTCGACAGTAATACTCACCCACAACCCCACCAGGGCGGCGGCGCCTTGCGCGAAGGCAGCGCCCTACTGCAAGGCCTCGCCACCTGCGGCCACTGTGGACGGAAGTGGCGCACCCACTATCGCGGACGGACTATCAACCCAGGCTACCATTGCGCCGGCAAAGACATCGTCCGCGGACGTGGCGTTTACTGTCTCAACGTCGGCGGCGGACAAATCGACGAAGCCGTCACCCAGGCCTTTCTGGAAGCGCTGCAACCCGCCGGCATTGAGGCCGCCTTGATCGCCGCCCAACAACTGGAAGCGCATCACGATGCCGCCCTCGCCCAATGGCAACTGGCTGTCGAGCGCGCCCGCTACGAAGCAGAAAAAGCCGAACGCCGCTATCGTGCGGTCGAACCGGAAAATCGGCTGGTGGCGCGCGGGCTCGAAACGGAATGGGAGCAGCGCCTGCGCGAACTCGATCACGCCCAGGCCGAACTGGCCCGCCGCCAACAGCAGCGCAAAGCCACGCTCACTGCCAGCGAACGCAATGCCCTGCTGACGCTGGGTAAAGATCTCAAACGCGTCTGGTTCGCCGCCACCACGACCGTGCGCGACCAAAAGGAACTCCTGCGCGCCTTGCTTGAAGAGGTCAGTATCGCCGTGTTCCGCGATGAATACCGGGCACATCTGACCTTGCGCTGGCGCGGCGGCAGACTCACCGAGCTCGATGTCAGCTTGCCGCGCTCCCGGCCCGCCACCGTGCGAACCGATGAGGAGACCCTGGCGCTACTGCGTCGCCTGGCGGCCCACTATCCCGATGACGTCATTGCCGGCATCCTCAACCGTCAGGGGCGAACCACCGCCACGGGACTGCGCTTCACCGCCAATTCGGTGGGCAACACCCGGCGCCATTGGAATATCCCGCGCTTTGAGTCAGGCCCTGAAAGCCCTGAAGGTGAACTTCTCAGTATCAAACAAGCCGCCGAGGCCCTCAACCTGGCTCCCTCCACCCTCCATCGCTGGGTCAACGAAGGCTTCATTGCCGGCGAGCAGGTCACGCCCGGCGCACCCTGGCAGATTCGTCTAACCGAGGCGCTGCGCAATCAATTTGTCGAGGACGCTCCCGAAGGTTATGTAGTGATGCAAGCGGCTACCAAACTCCTGGGCGTATCCCGCCAAACCGTGTTGCAGCGTGTCAAGCGCGGCGAACTGGAAGCTGTCCATGTCTGCCAAGGGCGCAGAAAAGGTCTGCGAATCAAAGTGATAACCAACCAAACCGACCTCTTTACCGAATCTTCATGAACCTGGGGGCATTATGAAATACGATCGACGTATCGCGACAGATCCACATCGATCACCTGGCTCATCCGCCGCAACACACTGCATCTGACTTCCGCTACGGCGCGGTGCGGTGACCGC
>DASQBT010000089.1:0-9633 GCA_035635075.1 Thiobacillaceae bacterium
CCGCAGCGATGTTGGCGGCGGTCATGCCGCCCGAAATGTGCTGCGCCATTGCCTGCGCCATGGCGGTGATCGGCGTCACCTGGATGCCGCTCATCGTCGTGCCGGCCGTGAACTCGGGAATGACGGCAGTCATGACGTCACCGGAGGGCATGGTCATGGTGCCCCTTCCGGCCTCGTCAGTCCACGACGCAGCAGTCCCACTTACCTGCAGCATCATCGGGCCACCGTAGCTGCCGGTGTTCATGCTGAAGTTTCCATTGCCATCGGTCGTCGTGGTGCGAATCTGCGTACCCTTCAGGCCATTGCTGATGGCAAAGGCTGTAACGGTTGCATTGCTCATTGCTCCCTTGGTGGCGGTGCCGCTGACGCTGCCCTGGGTCGCCGTGCCGCCGCCCCCTCCACCACCCCCGCCGCCGCAGGCCGCAAGGAGGGTCAAAATAAGCGTGGATAAGAGAATTCGCAGGGTTTTCATAAATGTTCTCTCCGAAAAGTCGTGATCTCGCGTGCAGGATCTACAGGATTGGATCGTCAGCCCGCACTTCCAGGCGACCCGGCAAGGCGCTATCAGTCTTCAACATCGTCGCCGAACCCAGGCCCCCCAGCTTCGCATGGCCGCAACCGACGGCATAGGTCTGCCACCGGCCGCTGCGCTGGCGTTAGCTTTCCAGCCACGCTTCGGAACGAAATGGGCTGTGGATTCGTGGCATCCGATTGCGCTCACCACTTGGTGGTTGCGCGGGGTAACAATCAAAGCCAGACGCTCCATGTTGCATTATTCCTGTGAACCCGCCCGCACCCGGGTCGCCTGTCGTATATCGACCTGTGCATTCTAATGCCGTACCACTGACATTAGGCTGACACGCAGATTACATTTTTGTAATGTTTGGTGATGGGCTTTGGGCTTCATGTGTGTCTGTCTTCGTTTGGCTGTGGCAGGATATGTCACCAATCAGCGACCGATATCCTTATGAAAATCCTCATCGTCGAGGACGAGCCCAAGACGGGCGATTATCTGAAACAAGGCCTCACTGAGGCTGGCTTTGTCACCGATCTGGCCCGTAATGGCTTGGAGGGCATGGAACGGGCCAAAGGGGCGTTTTATGACCTGTTGATCCTGGATGTGATGTTGCCCGGCCTGTCCGGCTGGCAGATATTGGACGGGGTGCGCCGGGTGGGCCTCGATGTCCCGGTGCTTTTTCTCACCGCGCGAGATCAGGTTGCAGACCGAGTCAAGGGCTTGGAACTGGGCGCCGACGACTATCTGGTCAAACCCTTCGCCTTCGTCGAACTGCTCGCCCGCGTGCGCAGCCTTCTACGGAGGGGGCGCGTCGGCTTGGAGCCCACCATGCTCGCGGTGGCCGATCTGGAGCTGGATCTGCTGAGGCGGAGCGCCACGAGGAGCGGACAGCGGATGGACCTCACCGCCAAGGAATTCGCCCTCCTGGAACTCTTCGTGCGGCGCAAGGGCGAAATTCTGCCGCGCTCGCTGATCGCCTCCCATGTCTGGAACATGAATTTCGATTCCCACACCAATGTCGTCGACGTGGCGGTGCGCCGGTTGCGGATTAAGCTCGACGAAGGTCACGACGTCAAGCTTATCCATACCGTGCGCGGCATGGGTTACATGCTGGAAGAAACACAGGAAGGCCCGGCGCCGTGAAGATCCTGTCGCTGACCACCCGGGTCAGCCTCTTGTTCGCAATAGCCGCTTCTGTTGTCCTGTTGGCGACCGGCTTGCTCCTGTCTCGGGCAATGGAGACGTATCTCGCGGAAAACGACCGGCAAGAGCTTGAGGGCCATATGCAACTTATCCGGCATCTGCTGGAAGGTGCGCACAGCCGGCAAGACTTCGACCGTCTGCCCCAAGATCTGGGTAACGCCCTGGTTGGCCACAAAGAACTGGCCGTTACCGTGGTGAATGCGCGCGGCAATATGTGGTTCTCTACTCCCAGTGCCGCGTTTCCTCAAGCTCTGTTGCGGCGGCAGGACTGCGGGGGCCTGCCCAATTCCGTGAAATGCCTGGATGGCGCTCTGCGGCAATGGCAGCAGGGAGGTCATGACTACCGTGGTATGGTGGTGCCGACGCGCGCTGGCAACGGCGAGGCCCAAATCGTGGCGGCGGCGCTGGATATCCAGCACCACGAAAAGTTGATGAACAGATTCCGCGACGTGCTTGGAATCGGCATGGGCCTGGCCATGCTCGCCATGGCCAGCCTGGGTTGGATCGCTACGCGGCGCGGCCTTGCCCCGTTGCGGCGGGTCACGGACCTGGTGGCCGGCATCTCAGCCAAGCACTTGGCAAGTCGCCTGCCGGTGACCGGTTTGCCCCCGGAACTTCATGCCTTGGCGACGACCTTCAACGCCATGTTGACTCGGCTGGATGAGTCTTTTCGACGATTAAGCGAATTCTCCTCGGACATCGCCCACGAACTGCGCACCCCCATCTCCAACCTGATGACCGAGGCGCAGGTGGCGCTTTCCAGCGCGCGCACCAATGAGGAATACCGTGAATCCCTGTATTCCAGCCTGGAGGAATATGAACGCATGGCCCAGATGGTTGGCTCCATGCTTTATCTTGCTCAGGCCGACAATGGCCTGCTAACGCCAAGCCTGGACGAAGTGGACTTGGCAGCGGAGACGCAGGGCCTGTTCGAATATTTCGAGGCTTGGGCAGACGAACGGGGCGTCTGCCTGACGCGCGAAGGGTCAGCGATCGTGTCCGGAGATCGGCTGATGCTGCGTCGCGCCTTAAGCAATCTCCTCTCCAACGCAATCCGGCACACTCCATCCGGGCAAAGCGTGCACGTGTCCGTGGAGACAAGCGGTGGCGAGACCCGGATAGCCGTCCTGAATCCAGGCGCCGAGATTGCTGCGCAGCACCTGCCAAGACTATTTGACCGTTTCTACCGCGTCGATCCTTCGTGCCGATACAAGAATGACGGTGCAGGGCTGGGGCTTGCGATCGTCCAGTCCATCGTCAAAGCGCACGGCGGGACCGTTGCGGTAAGTTCCAGCAATGGCATGACGAAGTTCCTAATCGCGCTACCTATACTGGAACACTAGGGCCTGTTAACCCTAATTTCACGCCTGCGACGAGGCCGATTCGGGATGCAGTCCGCGAAGCGAGACGCGCCGCAGTGCCGGCCACTGCAAGCGGCTCCCGACAAAGGGATGCGCCCGAAGCGGCCCGTCCCGAAGGGTTGCCGCGATAAAGCGCGTCTGCTGCGTTGCGTCGCTTGGCAAGGGACGGCCCTTGCCGGCGCGCCGCGCCTTGCATCCATCGCTTTCTCGCGGCAACGCAGGTGCGAAATTAGGGTTAACAGGCCCTAGCTGAACGGATAGGCTCGCCGACAAAATTGGGGCGCTGGAAGCGACTTTATGTGGAGCAAGATTCATCAAGTACGTTCGGTATCATTCGGCGCCTGCGAGGTCTCACGGGCGACCCCTGGCGCGCCGTACTCGCCAGGGTGGCCTTTCCTCATCAGACGTGAACATAAGCGTTTCAAGCGGTAGCATAGGCATCGAAGCGTCAAAAGCGAAATCTTCGTCAGGCGGTGCCCCCTTTGCAATGCACTGAAACGCGGTACCGAAATTAGTCACCGACGGCCGATGAGGAAACGGTCCCGAAGCAAAGCGGGTCAATCCAAGACGGAAATCAACAATGCCAAGTTCGGCGAAAATACCGACGAGGCTGTGACTGGCTCAGATGGCCGACTTTGCGAAGCTTCCGAATATGGAGACAAACCAGTTGGAACACGTGCCGACATCCGGTGGCAAGCGGGACACACGGGCAGACAAGGCGGCAGAACGCGATAGCCGCGTGAGGCGTCCGATCAGCTACAAGATCTTCGGCATCACCGGGTTGCTGCTGATGCTGATGGCGCTGGTGACACTGATCTCCAGTATCAACTTAAACCGGGTCGACCGCCAGATGACGCTGCTATCGGACTATTACATCCCGGTCGACCAGATCCTCGGCGACATCCGCTACCACCATCTGCTTCAGGGGCTGCTGCTGGAACGTGCATTGGCGGCCAATGCGCCACTCACGTCTCTTCAGCAGATTCGCAGGACCGTCCAGTCCTCGGCCGGAGAACTGGGTGACTGTAATTACGAAACCTACTCGGCGGCCAGCAAGAAGCTCCGCGAATCGGTCAAGGATCCCGTCGACCAGGCGCTGCTGGGTTTCGAACTCAATCGCTATTGCGGCGACCGCAAGACCATGCTCGCCATCGCGTTAGTGGACAAGGCGCTGACCCTGCCCTACGTGCTCGATGATCCCACGTTGGTGCGCGAATTCACGCAACTGCAGGCAGAAATGCAGCGCATTCCGGAGGCGCGCGCAACCATGCTCGCAAGCATCGACAAGTTCGCTGCCCAGTCGCAAACTGCCGACGCGCAGGCGGTGGAAATCCTGAAGGAGCAGATGGAGACCGACCGACGTGCGGTTGGCCGCGCGAGCAGCACCGTCAGTCGCCTGCTGCACAACATCACGCGCGACGCCGCTGCCAAGGCCAGCCGAGTGGAGCGAAGCACCACGTTGTTCAACTGGGGCATCACGCTTTGCGCCGCCATCCTGGGCATCATGTTCGCGAGTCTGATCACACGCAATGTAATCCGGCCAGTGCGTGCCCTGCTCAAAGGCGCCAAGTCGGTGGAGCGCGGCGACTTGAACATCTCGATCCAGGTCAAATCGTCCGACGAGATTGAACAACTGGCGCAGACCTTCAACTACATGGTCACCGGATTGCGTGAAAAGGAGAGCATCAAAGAGACCTTCGGCAAGTATATCGACCCGCGCATTGTCAAGGACCTGCTCGACGAACATTCCTTCTCGGAAGTGGGCAACAAGCGCTTCGCAACGGTGTTCTTTTCCGACATCGAAGGTTTCACCCCGATCTGCGAGCAGTTGTCGGCAGACGCGGTGGTGAAGCTGTTGAACAGCTATTTCACACACATGTCGAAACCGATTCGCGAGCGCGGCGGCATCATCGACAAGTACATCGGCGACGCCATCATGGCATTCTGGGGACCGCCCTTCACCGGCGAGCGGGAACATGCCCTGCTGGCCTGCCAGGCCGCCCTCGACCAGATCGCACGGCTGGCCGAGTTCCGCGCCTCGCTGCCAGACATAATCGGCCTGCGCAAGGGCATCCCAGCCTTCAACATCCGCATCGGCGTCTGCACGGGGGAAGTCACCGCCGGCAGCGTCGGTTCGGAGGCCGCGAAGAGCTACACCGTCATTGGCGACACGGTCAATCTGGCCTCGCGATTGGAGGCTGCCAACAAGACGTTTGGCACTTACCTGCTGATCAGCGAGGCAACCCGCGATTTGGCTGGCGACGCGATCGAGACCCGCGACCTTGATCGCATCCGCGTGCCCGGCAAGGTCGAATCGGTGCGCGTGTTTGAGTTGTTGGGACGTGCGGGCGAGGTCAATGCCAAGGTGTTGAAACTGCGTGACCGCTTCGAGTCTGGCTTACGCTGCTACCGGGAACGTGACTGGGACGGCGCCGAGGGCCACTTTGCCGGGTGCGCCGAACTCGATCCCGACGACCGCCCGACCCGCTTTTTTCTCGGCCTGGTCACCCGCTTCCGCGCACACCCTCCGGCAGAGGACTGGGATGGCGTTCTGGAGCTGACCAAGTAAGCCCAGGCCAGGATTCAACATGATTGACCTATCCCTTGGCCCGAAAAGCTGGAGCCCTTGTTCATGCCACATGGCGTTATGGCGCCAGATACTGCAGCCTAACCTGTATTGCCTGCCTTTGTGGCCAGTGCCAGGCCGGCTATAGCTGCGGACCCGCAGTCCCAACCGCATCGCTGTGCGAAAGCCCCAGTATGAAATAGCTTGGGTTCCGATAAGCATTTGCCCGCAAGAACTGTATACGTTCTTTGCGCACTGCAATTTTTGCATGATCCCAAGAATCGGCGATCTTCCTCAATAACAGTGAGTTACGGTATTGGCATGGAACTGGCTTGGGAGTTTGAACTTTTTGTCTGGGCCTATGCATGACTCATCGAAAGCCTTGAAAACCCGTTGCTTGCCGACGTGTTGACCCTGGCAGATTTCGTCCCACCGTTGCCGGTCATTGAATTTGCGTCATGCAGCGAGACCTCGTTCACGCCTACATCGAATTTGCCTGACTGAATAGGCTATGAGAATCGCGATACCTTAATTGAACTCAATTTTTTCGTACTAAAAAAACGGGGCTCCCAATGCTGAACCAGATCCATCGTTTGAACTGCGCGATGATGCGTTTCCGCCTGCTGCTTGGCGTGACAATGCTGGCCTTACTGTTTGGCTATTCCGGTCACACCAAGGCCATACCCGTCTTCGCGCGCCAGACCGGACAAAACTGCGTCGCGTGCCACGCTGGAGGCCAGTTTCCTGAACTCACCCCCTATGGGCGTCTGTTCAAGCTCACGGGTTACACCATGGGCAGCCGTACCATTCCACTGTCGATGATGGCTGTTCTTGACTATACCAAGGTTCGCAACACCAATGATTCCACTGGAACCAAAGACACTGGCGATTTTCCCAAACAGAACCAAGCGCTCTTTGACTTCGGCAGCATTTTCCTCGCAGGCAAGATCACCGATAACCTGGGGCTCTTCTCGCAGGTGACGTACGCGCATTACGACCATCAGAAGGATAATGGCGATTGGGTTGGGCATCTGAATCCAGACAATTCGGAACTCCGCTATGCGGACCGTTTCATCTCTCCCTCCAGCGATCTCATTGTCGGGGCGTTTGCCAATAACAATCCGTCGATGCAGGATGTTTGGAACAGTACCCCGGCATGGGGTTACCCCTATGTCAGTTCGGCGTTTGCATTAACACCCGGTGCCTCAACGCTTTTGGGAGGGGGAGCGCTTGCGCAGAATTCAGTCGGAGCTGGGGCCTACGCATACTGGGATAAGAGCCTGTATGGGGAACTCTCTCTGTACAAGACGGCCAATGGACCGTTTTCTATTCTTCACCCGGGAGACAACTCAGGCATAGCCAGGATAAAGAATGGGGCTCCCTATTGGCGTCTTGCCTACACCAAGGAATTTGGTGCAAATAACCTGATGCTAGGAACTTCCGGCATGACTGCGGACATTCACGAGGGCAGCGATGTCGCCGCGCCCACCGATAGATTCCAGGATATTGGGCTGGATGCACAGTACCAGTACATACTCGATCCCCACACGGTGACGACCCAGATCAGCTACCTCCATGAGAAGACGAAATGGGGCGATCCAGTAAGTCTAGGCGTTGTGAATCCGTCCGACACGCTGAAGGAATTGAAGATCAAGGGTACCTATGTCTATCAGGCCAAATACGGGGCCAGCCTTACGTACAACAACATTAGCGGCTCTTCTGACGCGGGACTCTACGGTGACGCCAATGAGATAACCGGCAACCCCAATGGGAATCCTGATGCCACATTCTGGGTTCCGGAGATCTTCTGGACCCCGGTGCAGTACCTGCGGGTCGGTGCACAGTACTGGCATTACACGAAGTTCAATGGAGCCAGCAGCAATTACGACGGCTTCGGGCGAAACGCCAGCGCGAACGACACTCTGTTCGTCTATTTCTGGGGCGCTTACTGATGTGCCATGGATTCTGTACGAGACGCATTCATTCTGACCAATTGGGAACTCCAACATGAAGACAGCCGCATACACCGCGTTGGCATTGACTGTGGCAGGCCTTGGAATCGGATGCTCAAACTTGGAACGTTCACGCGATACCGGCGACCCGAACGTTCCGGCCAAGACACTCGCCATGCAGGTCTGCTCAAACTGCCATGGCATCGATGGCAACTCCATTTCGCCTAACTTTCCCAAGCTGGCCGGACAGCAGGAGGAATACATTGTCGCGCAGCTAACCTATTTCAGAAGTCACAATCGGTCTGACCCCGCGGGTTTTGAGTACATGTGGGGCATCAGCAAGAAGCTGACAGACGATCAGATAAAAGGACTGGCCGCTTACTTTTCCCGCCAAAAGACCGCCCCAAATGCGGCAGGGAATCCCGCTGTCGCGGCCGCTGGAAAGGCGATTTTCGAGAATGGCATTCCTGCTGAGGATGTTGCCGCCTGCTCCGGGTGTCATGGTGAAGCTGCGCTTGGGAATGGCACGTTCCCGCGGCTGGCGGACCAGCATGCAGACTACATGGTCAAGCAACTACATGTATTGAAGGAAACCGACCAGCGCCCCGCCGGGGCAATGATGAAACCCCTGATCCACGGCCTGATGCCGTCAGACGTGGCCGCGGTGACAACCTATCTTCAAGGAATCTCCCACAAGTAGCTTGGGACTGGCTCACCCCCACCCGATTCGCCATTGACAAGCAACGACAAAGCGCCGGTAGCTAATCTTTGAACAAGGCCTTGCAAAGACCGACTTTCAAACAGGGATGGGTGCGAATCAGTACAAGTTGAGTTGAAGGAATGGTGATGAAGGCGGGGATGGGCTTGCTCATACTAGTGCTGCGGCTCATGCCCAACCCAGTGTCCCAAGCCTGGGCGGACCAAGTTGCCGGAACGGTATGGAAAGAGCCAATGACCGGCATGGAGTTTGTGTGGGTGCCGGGCGGGTGCTTTCAGATGGGCGCTGACGAGAACCGATCTGAGAAACCCATTCATGAGGTGTGCATGCGGGGCTTCTGGCTTGGGCGGCACGAGGTAACGCAGAGAGAGTACGAGCAGGTCAGGGGCGGCAACCCGAGTTACTTTAAAGAGGACGATCATCCGGTGGAGCAGGTCAACTGGGATGAAGCCAGTGACTTTGCGGCGCAGCTTGGGAAAAAGAACCGCAGACTGATGCGGCTGCCCAGCGAAGCCGAATGGGAATACGCCTGCCGAGCAGGGGGACAACACGAAACCTATTGCGGTCAGGGCAAAGTAGCGGATCTGGGTTGGTTCGGAGGCAACAGCAGCACGCGGACTCATGCGGTGGGGCAAAAGCTCGCGAACGCGTGGGGGCTATATGACATGAGCGGCAATGTATGGGAATGGGTGCAGGACTGTTGGCATGCTGATTACTCCGGGGCACCAGTAGATGGGAGCGCCTGGGTCGGAAATGGAAATTGCGCACAACGGGCCTCCCGTGGCGGTGGCTGGTTCGACTCATTGCCATTTTTGCGCGCGGCGTACCGCAACAAGTATGAGCCCTCTTCCCGGTTTTTCTATCTCGGGTTCCGTGTCGTCATGACTCAGCAGTAGGCCGCTAGTCACAAGCATAGGGTTTATCGCTGATTTGATTCCCGTTCTCATCGACCTCGTGGAAAGTCCTGCAGTAACGAACGCCGGCTCATGGGATGGGTCTTGTTGACCGTTCCCGGCTGAATTTCGGCCTTCAGCAGCGCGTCCAATTCGGAACAGAGTCGTTCGCATGCACGTGCACTTTCTGTCGCGGCGCAAGGCACCAGCGCTGTGCATTCCGTGGGCGTTCTGCACTTTTTGCGTTCATCGCCGCGCGCGCAGCGGCCTGACTCGCTGCCACCCATTCGCCCAAAGCCCCTGTTTTCGCGGATCGTTGCATGCTGGCACAGCAATTGCTGTCTCATAAAGTGAAGGCTGCAATGGCGTAGCCTTCGGGCATTACATCTCCTCTGTGTTGGACAACGGCGTCCCTCCCCTCCA
>DASQBT010000090.1:0-6899 GCA_035635075.1 Thiobacillaceae bacterium
GGGCGGGTGGCATGCCAGATGCCAAAGCCGGCAAGGCCGACGAGCAACATCGCAATGGCGATCTTGATCAGAGTTGAACGAGTGATGATGAGCTCCTATCGCAACTTATTTCCACTCTCGCCAGTGGGGAGAGGTGAGGAAGTCTCCAACCAGCGGAGAGGGCAAGGGTAAGGGCGCGCGTACTCCCCTCGCCTCCTTCAGGGGGTGAGGGGAATCCAAGGCAGCGGAGAGCGGATCAGGCGTTGTCGCCATCCAGCAATCCGCCCAGGCCTCCCAGTATGGAACCCTCGCCTACCTGGCGGCCGCCGCCCTGGGGCGCGGCCATCCAGATGCGGCCGGCCAGGCGCGAGAAGGGTAGCGACTGCAGCCAGATTTTGCCCGGTCCGGTGAGTGTGGCGAAGAACAGCCCCTCACCGCCGAACAGGGCGGACTTGAGCTTGCCTACATACTGGATATCGAAGTTCACACTCGGCGCAAGGGCAGCGATGCAGCCCGTGTCCACGCGCAGGGTTTCGCCGGGCGCCAGCGCGCGCTCCATCAGCATGCCGCCGGCATGAATGAAGGCGAGGCCATCGCCATCCAGTCTTTCCATGATGAAACCTTCGCCGCCGAACAGGCCCACGCCCAGCTTGCGCTGAAAGGCAATCCCCAGGCTGACGCCCTTGGCGGCGCAGAGGAAGGCCTCTTTCTGACAGATCAGGGTGCCGCCCAGTTCCTTGAGATCCATCGGCACAATGCGGCCAGGATAGGGCGCGGCAAAGGCCACGCGCCGCTTGCCGCCGCCCTGGTTCTGAAACACGGTGGTGAACAGGGATTCGCCGGTCAGCAGCCGCTTGCCCGCGCCCATCAGCTTGCCGAGCAAGCCACTTTGCTGGGCTGACCCGTCGCCGAAAATCGTGTCCATGGAAATGTCCGGGTCCATGTACATCATGGCGCCCGCCTCGCCGATGGCAGCTTCGCCCGGATCCAGCTCCACTTCGACATACTGCATGTCTTCGCCAAATATTTCGTAATCCACCACATCCATAGGCATCGTTCACTTCCTCTTTGAAAGCCGCAAAGTCTGAAGTTTACCTTGGGCTATGATCCAGACCCTTCGCTCCGCCGCAGGTGAAGGATTTCCCGGTAGCCCTGCCAAATCATTCGCGCGGCTTCTGTCCACAGCGGATGACTCGAATCGGCTTTATCCAGGACCTCAATCAACTCCGCCCAGCGGTTGCGCTGGTTCTCCAGGGTTCCGGGCGCAGGCGCGCCCTGACGGCGCAGCTTGATCTGCTCGCCGAACAGCCATAGTCTGGCGGCTTCCAGTTGTGGCGGCAGAGGCAGGGACAAATCAAAATTCAATTGTTGCCGGCAGGGCGACTGTTCCTCGCTGCGAAGATCGAATGCCGGGGGCGGGCGCCAGTTGATCGGCGCAGCGAGCTCGAATGCGCTGAGCGCAGGGTCCTGGGGAAATTGATAAAAGCCCCATTTGGCGCCCATCCAGCATTCGATCAACTGCCGGTCTTCGCCGTCCGTGGAGCAGGCCGCTCCGGTGCTGAGGCTGGGATCCCAGGCGGAACGGGAAGCACGTGCATCCTGCTGCCAGCGAAGAAAATCCCGCTCAGGCGGCATACCGTAGTCCGATTCCAACGCCTGCCAGATGGCGATGAACTCCCGGTAGTCCGCCTGGTACTCGGGATTGCGGCGCAAAAACTCCCAGGCCCATTGCCCGATGTCGAGTCGCGCCAGCGGTGAATCTTCCATGTCCTGAGGGTAACATAGCGTCATGGACGAGCTGTTTTGCTGGCGCTGCGGCGCATCCCTGTCGGAGCTGTCCCTGCCGCTGGAAAGACGGGACGAATGTCCTGCCTGCCGGGCGCAGCTGCATGTGTGCAAGCTGTGCGAGTACTACGACCCCAAGGTGGCGAAGCAATGCCGCGAACCCATCGCGGACGAGGTCAAGGACAAGGACCGGGCCAATTTCTGCGGGTACTTTCAACCCAACCCCCGCGCCTATCAGGCGCAGGATCAATTCGCGCCGAGCAAAGCGCGAGCCGACCTGGATGCCCTTTTCGGCGGACCCGGGACGTCGCCTGCCGGTTCATCCGGCGCAAAGGACGCGCTGGACAAGCTTTTCGGAAAAGACTGATGGAAATCTTCAATTCCTATCACATCGAGGCGGCGCGGCGCCTGCCCAATCTGCCGGCTTCTCATCCGTGCAGCAACGTGCATGGCCATTCCTTCCGACTGGAAGTTTTTGTCAATGGGCCCAGTGATCCGGTCACGGGCTGGGTAATCGACTTCGCCGACCTCGATGCCGCCTTCGAACCCATCATGGCGCAGCTCGACCATCGTTATCTGAACGATATTCCGGGACTGGAAAATCCGACCAGCGAACGGATGGTTGAATGGATCTGGCTCAAACTCAAACCCGCCCTGCCGGGCCTCAGCAGGCTCGTCATCCATGAATCCCATCGTTCAGGCTGTGTGTATGCGGGGGACTAGAATGAGCGACAAGGAAGCCATGCTGACCGGCATCGGCCCTCGAAGCATTCGCCTAGAACCTAAAACCACCCAACCCGGTCAAATTAGCGCGAGCCGAGAGGTTTATCGCATTCTGTGCCGCAACGCACAGGATTACGCCGCTTTTCAACGATCGTGGGGCTTGGGGCGCGTAAGACAGAAAGGGTTTCACTCGCTCCCGATGCTTGATCCATTTTCTACTGAGGAGGTCCATCATGATAAAGAACATCGTCATGCCGCTGCTCGCGATAGTGTTCCTGGCCGGCGCTGCTGCAACCCTTACCGCTTGCAACACCGTGGAAGGCATGGGCAAGGATATTCAGCAGGGCGGCGCCGCAATCAAAGACGAGGCCGCTGAGCACAAGAATTATTAAGCGACGCGCAGTGGCAGGTGATCGCGGCGCGCGAACATCGGCGTACCCTTAGCGCCAGTCGATCGTGCCGAAATGGTCCTGGCCGAGGAAGGTGTAGAAGATGCCTGCCGTCACCTGAGTCTGGCGGCTCGAACCGAGGGTCGTGAACTTGGCGTCGCGGCGGTTGCCAAGGACCTTGATCGTGATGGCCCGCTGCTTGGCGATGCGCCATGTGAACGACGCGTCGGCGCGGATGATATTGTCGTGGCCGCCGCTGGTGCCGGAACCAACATCGCTGACGAAATATTCGCGCGCGGTCAAATCAAGCGAAGCCTTGTCGTCATCGGTCAGCCGCAGGGCGAGCAATGCCTGCGGTGCGATCCCGTAGTTGTAATCGCGCTCGCCCACGGCGCCGCGCGTCGTGCCCACTGCTGCATAGCCAAGGCCGGTCATCGCAGTGCCCTGCAGCGACCACGTTTTGCCCAGCCACCACTGCGCAGTCGATCCGATGGAGAGCGCGGTGGTCGAGACGCGATAGGTCTGCGGCGCGATGTAGTCGTAGCTGCCGTACAGGCCCCATACACCGCGATAGTCGTCGCCCGCCGCGTAGCTTCGGCCCACAAGCAAGCCCCGCGTCATGACGTTTTCAAGCGCGTTGGCGCTGGACGCCGTCGCCTGGAAGTTGAAATAGTCGAAGGGGCGCGTGTATTCATAATCCGGGCTGCCGGGCAGACCGTAGTCGAGCGAGAAATCGACCTGCGCTTCGTTGCGCCTGAACTCCGTCGTCGAGGTGCCGGCCCGCTGCTTGACGCTTCCGCTGTAGCCAAACTGCAGGCGGCTGTAGTAGGCGGCATTGCGGCTCGAGAAAATTCCGCTAAACCGGTCGCCGAACGCCAGCCTGTTGAAGCCCGCCGACGGATCAATCGCCGCCCCCGCCGCTTCGCGCCAGAAGCGCGGCAGGCCGCCGCCTTGTTCCAGAACCAGATTCGACATGCGGAACAGCGCCTCGCCAAGAAACGTCCCGCCGATGCCGCTCGCGACCTGGTCATTGCGCGATGGGCGCGTGGTCTCGCCCGCAAGCTCCCACAGCGCGCTGCCGGCGAAGGTATAGCCGAACGATTGCCAGTAGTCGAAACCTGCCGAGCGTGCGAAGCCGTGGTACATCGCGCCCTGGTACGGATGGCCGAGTTGGTTGATCTGGAAGGGGTCCTTGTCCGTGCCCCAGCCGCTGTGCAAGTTGCGGCGGATGCTGTCCGATGTGACCCTGAAGTCATCGCGATCATCGCCGAAATGGCGGCCGATGCGATTGAGCAGGAAATCGAAGCCGATGATCTCCCCGGCGGGAAGCGCGTAGCTCCGCTCGCCTTGCACCTCTGCGGGCTTGGCAGACGGCGAGCGATCGGCGGGCTCCGATGCGCTTGCCGCCGAAGTCGGGGCGACCTGATCGGAAGCAACAGCTTGGGCAACAGCCGTTGCCAGCGCAATGAAGGCGCAGCCAAGCAGCGCCGCGCGGGGCATCTTGTTGCATTGGGCAATGAGTGAGTCGGCTTGCTGCCGGGGTTGAAATGCGAGCGGATGACCTCCAGCGGTCATGCAGTAGAGATCGTTCGCGTGGCTTTCGAGCAAGGAGTCCTCCGATATTTGTTATGGGCGCCAAACGCAATTTGGACACGCGGAGAGTAGCGCGGCACGTCTTCTATGACAAGGCAAGTTCAGCCCGCAATTGCCCTAGCACCGGCTAAGCCTGTAGGGTGGGCAAATCGCAGCGTGCCCACCCTACCTCGCTGGGCGCGTGCCCTTGCAGGCGGGGTATTGAGAACAGCCCCAGAATGCATTACCCGAATTGGCACCACGCTTGGCTGTACGCGTCACCATCACACTTTGGCAAACCGGACAGGCGGGTGCGCTTGCAGTCGCGACAGCCGGGGAAGCTGAAGCGGCCTTGTCGGGCACGCTCACACCGCGAATCAACGCATGCAGCGCCTTGCCATCCATCAGCTTGATGTTTCGGCCTGCGGCAAACGCCTGGGCCTCATCTGTAAACACGCCGGAAGTCACCACATACCCACCGACAGCGGCCTTCGCTGCCATCACCCCATAGAGTTCACGCACCGTGCTTACGCCCACCTTGTAGGCCTTCCACTGTTTGCACTGCACCAGGAAGGTTTCGCCTTCCTTTCTTAGCACGAGATCGATCCCGCCATCGGCGCCACCGCCACCGGTCTCGGTCACTACGTAGCCCTTTAGCCGGAAGGCTTCGCCCACCAAGGCCTCGAACTGCTGCCAGCTCATATCGTTGAGGGCACCCCAGTCAGGGCTGCCAGCCACCTGCGCATGCAACGCCATGCGCTTGTAGCGCCCATAGGCGGACATGGCAGCCCCGACCAAGAAAGCGAACGGCAAGACATACTGGCCAAATGTAGCCAGCGTCTTGAAGATATTCTGTCTCAGGAATTCGCCCATCTTTCCGGCCTGGGCGACTGCCGTCACGTCACTGGTGGACACGCTGTGCAGCCAAAAATACGCAGCAATAGCGAGCACGACCCCCACCCACCAGGGGAACTTGCTGGTTATTTCTATCAAGTCTTCGACAAGGCTTTGTTTACGGTGTGCCAATTGGTCTTCCTGTAAATGATTCTTTAGTTCACCGCTTCTGCGACGCTCGAATGCCTACCTCACCGCCAGCAACTCCACCTCAAACACCAGCGTCGCATTGGGCGGAATGACACCGCCTGCGCCGCGGCTGCCGTAGCCGAGTTGCGGCGGGATGGTGAGCTTGCGCTTCCCGCCGATCTTCATTCCAGCCACGCCTTCGTCCCAACCCTTGATGACGCGGCCGCCACCCAGCGGAAAGTCGAATGGCTCGTTGCGGTCGCGGCTGGAATCGAACTTGGTTCCGTCGGTGAGCCAGCCGGTGTAGTGCACGACGACGCTCTTGCCGGCGACGACGGCTTCGCCGGCGCCTTCGGCCAGCTCTTCAATGATGAGGCCGGATGCAGTGGTTTGAGTAGACATGGGATGCTCCTTAGATGGGAAAGAGGATGAAGGTCGCGGTATCGATCACGCCGGTGCGGATGGCGCGGTTGGTTTTTTCTTCCATGACCAGGGCGATGAGATCCTGGGTGGCGACGAGCTTGCCGAACTCGCGCTCGAAGCTGAGGTTGGCCACGCCATTGGCGTCGACGGCATTGCTGAGCAGCATCGGCTCGCCGCGAGCATTCTTGGCATTGGACAGCTTCCAGGCGACGACTTCGAAGTTGCGCGCGGTGTTGTAGAGCTTTTGCGGGTCCAGGCTCTCAAGCATGTAGAACTCGGTCTTGTTGTCGTAGGCGGTCATGGTCATGGTGAGCAGGCCTTCCATCAGCGACTTGATGCGGTCGCCTGCATAGTCTTCGCGGAAGGCGGTGAAGATGGAGGCCTTCCAGTTGAGCGTTCGTTTGGACGACAGATTCCAGTGATCCAGCGGCGCGAAGATTTCGCTCACTGCCTGTTCCGCGCTGGTGCAATTGCCCTTGCGCCACTCGGCAGGGTTGCGGCGGTAGAGTTTTTCCGTCAGGCGCCTGAGCGCATCAAGCGTTTGCTTCTGGTGAATCTCGGTGATCGTATCGACATCGCTCTTGGCCAGATTGGTGATGCTGAAAGGGCGCGCGGTGGAGGTGCCATCCCTGCGCTGGATGGACGATGACGAACAGGCCGCGAGGCTCAGGGCCACGCCCATAATCAACAAGCGGATCGGCAGGGTTTTCAACCTAGAAACGGTGGACACGCCCGATGGTGCGTCTGGGCGGGTGGCCGGCACGAAGCGGCGACGCCGAAGGCCGGGGCCAGCAAGGAGGAGTGACAAAGCCAGGCGCACGTCCGGGCATGCCAGCGGGTGTGCAGCGCGCTCACCCAACAGGCGACATTTGTCGAAGCTGACGAGACATGGTTCCATGTTGCGCGCCAAAACGGTGATAAGCGGTCAACTGCCGTTTCTAGGTTAAGTCAGGAGGAGCAGCTCACTTCAATCTTGCTGGCCCAGTCGGGCGGCGCCTTGGCATA
>DASQBT010000091.1:0-16397 GCA_035635075.1 Thiobacillaceae bacterium
CACGAATCCGACGAGGCGCGCTTTGCCGATTGGGCGAACCTGCTGTTCGAACAGGCATTGCTTGCCGAAGGCGGACGACTCGACGACCCAGCCAGCTTCGTGCGTCGGCTGAATGGGCTGTTGAGCCTACTGCCGGGCTAAGGCCTAGTTCCTGCACCCACGCAGCACAGGGTGAGGACAGGGGGCGGAAGGGCTGTTTCAAGATCGCACCGGCTTGCGTTTATGCATGGATCGCCGGTGCTCCCCAGGTACCGGCGCGGCCGGAGATCGCCAGACTTAAGCTCCTGAGCGGCACGCTCCAGGCATCGGGCTTCGAGACCGATGTTGTGACGGCGAAGTGAGCGGCGGCGCTTGGGCGGAGAGGTCCACTCACGGGCAACTCGGGTGGAACTCCTGGCAAAATCCTGGGCTATCTTGAGGGTGTGTAGCACTGATAGGAGCGTAAAAATGCGTACTCTTAAGAAATTGCTCATTGCATCCCTATTGCTGGGCGTTTTGCCCATCGCCGGCTCCGTTTTTGCCGCGGCGGAAGAGGCCGACAAGCTGTCCAGCGCAAGCGACGTGCTGGAGAAAATCACCACCATTCCGGAGCAAAGCATCCCTCCCGCCTTGCTCAAGGACGCCCATGGCCTGGCGGTCATTCCCGGTGTAATCAAGGCCGGATTCGTCGTGGGCGGCAGCTATGGCAAAGGCGTGCTGACGGTCCGTGACAAGGACGGTCGCTGGAGTGCACCCGTGTTCGTGACTCTGAAAGCGGGCAGCGTGGGCTGGCAGATCGGCGCCGAGTCCACCGACGTGCTGCTGGTGTTCAAGACCGCCAAGAGCGTGGATGGCATCGTCAAGGGCACCTTCACCTTGGGCGCAGATGCGGCGGTCGCAGCCGGACCGGTGGGCCGCCGGGGTGAGGCGGCTACCGACACGGAGCTGAAGGCAGAAATCCTGTCCTACTCGCGCAGCCGGGGGCTGTTTGCCGGGGTTTCGTTGGAAGGTTCCAGCATCGGCATCGACTATGCCAGCAACAAGGATTTCTACGGCAAAGAAGCAAGCCCGGCTGAGATCCTGGGGGGTAAGGTCAGCATGCCGCCGTCCGGCCAGAAGTTTCTCGACGTGGTGAGCAAGGTGACCGCGGGCAATTGAACGCGTCGCCCTTTCTCGCTTTACCCGCATTGCGGGAATAAGGCCGAAATAAGGGAGGCCCGGCGCGCGCCTTGGAGGGCATTGACGTCATTGCGGCGGACGCTGACGGGAGCATCAGGCGCTCCTGTGCGCTAACAGATGCGCGGTAGCGGATCGTCTTCCAATTCCTCCAGCACGCGACGTCCGCCCAGTTCGGTTTCCAATACAACCTGAGCACGGCCCGCATCGATGCGCCCGATAAGTGCGGCGCCTTCACCGCCGGGCAGGGCGCGCCAGGCGGAGAGCGCTGATTCGACGGCCTCCGGCGCGACCACAGCTACGATGCGGCCTTCGCAGGCCAGGTAATAGGGATCGTAGCCCAGCATCTCACACACCGAAGCCACCGCATCTTTGACCGGAACGTGCTTCTGCTCCAGGACTACGGTGCATGCCGTGGCGTAGGCGATTTCATGCGCCACCGTGGCCAGGCCGCCGCGCGTGGGGTCGCGCAGAAACTTCACGCCGGGCAGATTCCACACCGCGCGCGCCAACGGCAGAACTGATGCGGAGTCGGACCGAACCTCGCCTGATAGACCAAACTGTTCGCGGGCCAGCATCACGGATATGCCGTGATCACCGACCGAACCGGAAACCAGCACGCGGTCACCCTCTGCAATCTGTTTAAGATCGAGGGGCTGCCCCGCAGCGCGCACCCCGATGCCAGCCACGGCAAGATACAGTCCGCCGCCTTCACCATGACGAACCACCTTGGTGTCGCCAGCGGCGACCTGCGCGCCGTTCTCTTTTGCGGCGTGGGCAAAACTGGCAATCAGGCGATCCAGCACCGCCACTTCCAGACCTTCCTCGATGATGGCGGAAAGCGTGAAGTAACGAGCCTCCGCGCCCGCCACCGCCAAATCGTTCACCACGCCGTGGACCGCGAGCGAACCGAGATTTCCGCCGGGAAACTCCAGCGGCTGCACGGTAAAGCCGTCGGTGGTAACCATGATTTCGCCGCTCAACCCCGGCAGCAGCACCGCGTCTGCGTCGGTGTCCAGCGCAGGATTGGCGAGATGTCTTGCAAACAGTTCAGTAATCAGTTCGCGCATGAAGCGTCCACCGTTGCCGTGGGCCAGGAGAATGCGTTGTTCGCTCATTGGTGTTTACCCAAAATTGTTACTGGATTTCCGCGGGCCGGATTTCGCTCCTAGTTGTGTCATTGTGCGGCGCGGCGCCGTTAGAGTATCCAGCTTATTGCATCGACAAGAATTCCATGACCTGTCCCAAGCATATTCCGGCATCGTTGATCGGAATCTGCTTGGGGATGTGCACCTGAAAACCCGACTTTTCCAGCAGCACCTCAACTTGCTCAGTCAGCAGCCGGTTCTGGAACACGCCACCCGTGAACCCCACGTCACAGACGCCGTTGTCCTGCCTGAGCTGCATAGCCTGATCCAGCAAGGCATGCGCCAGGCTGGCGTGAAAACGGGCCGCACGCTCAGCCTGAGTCATGGTTGCTTCCGTCAGCATGGGCAGCAGTGGCGCCCAGTCTGTTTGCCAGACTTCCCCCACTCGCTCCAGCGGCAATGACGTCACCTGCGCCTGGCCAAACCCCTCGGCGGCGGCTTCCAGCTTCATAGGTCCCTCCCCTTCAAAGCTGGCTTCGGTGCAAATGCCGGTCAAGGCGGCAGCCGCATCGAACAGGCGACCAACTGCGCGCGTGGGCGGACTGTTGACGCCCTTGCCCCAGGCTTCGCGCAGCAGGTCCGGCGCAAAGCTTGCGCATTGGCCGGTTTCCCACGACAGCGCTGCGGCCGAACGCCAGGGTTCGCGACCGGCCTTTTCGCCGCCGGGCAGGCGAAAGGGCCGCCAGCTTGCCTTGCGCTGCCATTGCCCAGGACTGCCCACATACGCTTCACCGCCCCACAAGGCACCGTCTTCTCCCAAGCCCACCCCGTCCCAGGCGAAAACGATCCAGCGCTGAACGGATGGAAACTCCCAGGCCAGCGCTGCAGCATGGGCGCGATGGTGCCAGACTTCGAACATCGGCACGCCACTTTGCCGGGCATAGCGCCGATAGCCATAAGCCGGATGCCGATCCAGCAGCAAGCGGCGGGCCTGCACCTGATACAGCTGCTGCAAGTCCGCCGCCACCCGGACCAGGGTCTCCAGGCTTTTTGCGCTGCCCAGGTCGCCGATGTGGGGTGAGATCACCACCCGGTTTTTCCATGCCAGGGCGATGGCATTTTTTGTGTGGGCTCCCAAGGCCAGCACCGGCTCCGGCAGAGCGCGAGGTAGTTCCAGTTCCAGAGGTGCCGCGCCCCGGCCCAGGCGCAAGGGGCGGGGTTGGCGGGCGATGATCCGATGCACCGAATCGTCGACAGGCCGCAGTATGGGGCGGTTGTGATGCAGGAATCCATCGGCGACCCGCGCCAGGCGATCCTGCGCTTCATCATTTTCGGTCATCACCGGCTCGCCGCTGAGGTTGCCGGAGGTGGCCACCAGGGGGCCGCCGAACTCCTTGAGCAGCAGGGCATGAAGCGGGCTATAGGGCAGCATGCAGCCGATGTCGTTGAGCCCCGGCGCAATCAATAGACTCAAGGGGCAAGAGCGGAGCATGGGCAGAAGGACTATCGGCCGTTCGGGACTGCGCAGCACTTGCTCCGTCTTCAGTTCCAATTTCACCGCCTGAGCCAGGGCCTCGCCATCAGCGGGAAACAATACCGCCAACGGCTTGGACGGGCGGGGCTTGCGTTCGCGCAGGCGGGAGACCGCGTCATCGCGCCGCGCGTCGCACATCAGGTGGTAGCCCCCCACGCCTTTCACCGCGAGGATCCGGCCTGACATGAGGGCGGCCACCGCGGCGCTCAGTGCGGCCTCGTTTCCTGCCACAAGTGGATCTTGCTTTGCAGCAAAGGTCAGGCTCGGACCGCAGACTGGGCAGGCCACCGGCTCGGCATGAAAGCGCCGGTTGAGCGGATTTTCATATTCGCTCAAACAAGCCGGGCAGAGCTTGAAGCTCTTCATGCTGGTGCGCTGCCGGTCATAGGGCAGGGATTCTATCAACGTGTAGCGCGGGCCGCACTGGGTGCAGTTGATGAAAGGGTAGCGATGGCGGCGATCTGTCGGAGTATTCATTTCCTCCAGGCATTCCTCGCAGGTGAAATAATCCGGCGGGACATGGATGTCGGCCTCCCCGCCCTGGCTTTGCAGGATGCGAAAATCCGCCAGCCTGGCAAGCGCTGTTTCTTCATTGCGCTCAAGCTGCGGACGAGAAATGGCTGGCGCTTCCTGGATTAGCCCCGAGACAAGACGCTCCACTTCATCCAGTCCCCCCTCGACATGGATTTCCACCCGGCCGGTTACATTTCTTACCCAACCCTTCAGATTCAGACCCTGGGCGAGACGGTACACGAATGGGCGGTAGCCCACCCCTTGCACCCGTCCGCTGACCAGCAGGCGGCGGGCAAGTTTTGAGGTCTGCTTGAGCATCAGATCAAGCACTTATTGATTCGGCATTGTCAAAGGCTAGGGAAAACTGATTTGGCGATCGCGAATGAATTCACTGAATTGGTCAATCCAGCATTCTGAATGCCGAATCAATAACAAACAATCTCGGCCCCTTATTCAGGCGACTCGAAGCCCTAGTGCAACAAATCACCTGACCGGTGACGGGGATATCTGTTTCAAAATCAAGCGTGCCGCCTCAATAATCAGATCCCGCGAAAAAGGAAATGACCCACCGTCCTATAAATAAGGGGTGAGGCCCCGATGGGCCCGAACCAATTGTTTCTCGGATAGCCCAACTTTCATGGAAGTGCATGAGTTGTTGTGCCACCCGGTGAACCTATCAAAAGGAAGAATCATGGAACACCTGCTTCGTATCCTGTTCATACCCTTTCTGTTGTTGCTATTGCTGCCCGGTGCCGCCGCTCAGGCCGACGATGACGAGACCTGGGCCCCCACCCCTCCGCGCTTGAGCTTTATCGACGGTGAGGTCTCCTATTGGCGTCCGGGCGCGGAAGACTGGGTCAGCGCCCGCCCCAATCTGCCGCTGGCTGGCGGGGACGCGCTCTACACGGGGCAGAACGCCAATTTTGAAGTGCAATTCGACAGCCGCAGCTTTGTGCGGGCGGATGACAACACCCAGTTGAGCCTGGTGAACCAGGAAGAGCATTTCATCCAGTTCAAGCTCACCGACGGGCTGGTTTCCTTCGACATCGGCAGCATTGCCGAAGGCGACACCGTGGAAGTTGATACGCCCAACGCGGTCTTCACCATTGAGCATCCCGGCTATTACCGGGTGGATGTGGATGCACAGGATACCCACTTCATCACCCAGCATGGCGGCCGCGCCACCGTCACCACGTCCGATGGCCGCTCCATGAGCATTTATCCTTCTGAGGATATTGTCATCACCGGCGACAACCCGCCCCAGGTGGCCACCTATGCGGCGCCAGCGCCCGATGCCTGGGACCGTTGGAACGATGAGCGCACGAGCCGCATAACGGAATCCGTCAGCAGCCGTTACCTGCCGCCCGATGTCTATGGTGCGGACGAACTCGACACTGACGGACAGTGGCGCATCATGCCGGAATTCGGTCCGGTCTGGATACCGTACGGCGTGGGCGCGGACTGGGTTCCCTACAGCACCGGTACCTGGATTTGGGATCCCTATTACGAGTGGACCTGGGTCGATGACGCGCCTTGGGGCTGGGCCCCATTCCATTATGGCCGCTGGGTGGACATCGGCGGCCTGTGGGCCTGGGCGCCCGGACCAGTAGTGAGACGGTCGGCCTATTGTCCGGCCCTGGTAAGCTTCCTGGCCCGCGGTCATGATGGTTCCCTGCGCGCTGGAACTAGCGCGCCCAGACTGGCATGGGTTCCCCTTAGCTGGGGCGAGCCTGTCCTGCCCTGGTGGGGCCGGCGCGAGTTCCGCGACCGCCCCCATTGGGTTGGCTGGGGCGGACCGCGCATTGTCAATAACGTGGTCGTCAACCGCACGACGGTCATCAATGTGAACAATATCCATTACCGCAATGCGAGCCTGCCCCGCGCCATACTTACCGTGCCCGGCGACAAATTCGGCCGGACAAGGTTCCACGCCACGCCAGTGACCGACGTTCACCATGAGGACTTCAGCCCGGTGCACGGGGAATTGCCAATCAAACCTTCTCGCCTGAGCCTGAGCGGCGGCGCTCCAACTGGCCTGCATCCGCCTCGCGAAATCGTTACCCGCCAGGTCGTTGCCAGCCACCCTCCGCGCGAGCGGGCCCTCCCTTGGCAAAATGAAGAGGGTAGGCCTAAGCCGACTCAGGTCGGTCCGGCGCCTCATATTGTGAAGCCGCCCTCGCTGCGCGACCGGCAGGCCAGTACCCCGCCGCGGCCGCCTTTCGGGCCCCAGGCCGGACCGGAACGCAGGCCCCTCCCGCTGCCGCCCCGCTTTGGGGAAGTTCGCACTGCGCCAGCGCCTACCCCGTCGCCGCAAAGCACCGGCATTCCGGCCTTTAACCGTAAGTCGGATAACATGCGCAGAACTGAGCCCTTGCCTGTTCATCCTGTTCCGCCGCCGGCCCAGCCCGTTCCAGGATTTGCTCATCCCGCTCCAGGGTCAGCGCCAAGCGCGGTTCCACCCGGCGGAAGCCGCGCAACGCCGGCAGGACAACAGGATCAGTTGGAACGCCGAAGATTCTTTACGCCTCCGCTCCGCCAGGAAGGCGGACAGGCAGGAAACGTGCGGAGCTTGCCTGGCACACCCGCCAACCAGACGTATCAGAGGCCGGCTGGCGAAGTCCGTCGCTGGGGCAGGGATCAGGGTCGCGACAATCAATAAGGTGACCGCGCCCTGGGTCCGATGATCAGGCGGTGCGCCTGCTTTGGCTGTGCGTCACGGCCGTAAAATCGTCAGCAGATCGATAAGGAACACTAAGGCCGGAGCGCCGGGCGAATCAGCAGGCAAGGACCAGGAAATCCTGGCGCGAAAAGCTGCAGCACCACAAGGCCTCGGCTCGAAGCCGAGGCCTTGCGGTCAAAGGGGCAAATGTCGCTTCTGTTGCAAGTACAAGAGGAACGCCTTGCTGCTCTTCAGTACTTGACCCAATCGGGGGATGACGGCGATGTCTGGTCGAGCGTATCCGGTCGATTCGGACACTGCCGCTATAACTTGCGCATGGCTTGAGGCTTGCGGGACACACAGGGGTACACGTCCGCGTCCCGGCCATGCAGCCAGGTACCTGGATCGCGCGCCGGGAATCAAGGCTTCTGTTGCTCGGCCTGTCGTTTACTGCCCTTTCTGCGCCAGAGTTCTAGGCAATCGAGCCCACAGAAATGGGCGACATAATCCGCCGCCTCTTCGCGTATTGCCTCGCTGGCCGGCAGCTCCATCAGGCACATGTCACACGTGAGCACCGTACATTGATCATCGCTTACGCAGTCAAGTACAGGCGCCCCGCAAGGGGTAAAATTGTCAGGGTGTTTATGCATACTTGTTGACTCCAATATACGCGCCGGAAATCGTCTTCGTTTGGCGCAGGCTAAGACCCAAACGCCAACCAATTTTCGAGCGCAACCCGATCATTTTATTCTAGGCAAATAAAAGGGGTTCCGACATGCCATATTCGCTGCTCCCACCCCGCCCCCGCGATAGCCATAAGGGGCAGTTCGGCTGGGTGGGCGTCGTCGGCGGTGCTCCAGGCATGGTGGGGGCCGCGCTTCTGGCCGGCCGTTCAGCCCTCAAGAGCGGCGCAGGCCGGGTAACGCTGGGTTTGCTGGACCAGCGGGTGGCAGTGGATTTCAGCCGCCCGGAGCTCATGTTCGCGGCGCCCGAAGAGCTGGTGGAGGCCGCGCATCTGAGCGTGATGGCCGTTGGACCGGGATTGGGCCAGAGCCAACACGCGCTGGCGCTGGTCGCCAAGGCGCTTGCCCTGTGCTGCCCATTGGTGCTGGACGCGGACGGCCTGAACCTGATGGCCGTTCACACCGGGGTCAAGGACATGCTCACGCGCAGATCTCAGCCTACCCTGTTGACCCCTCATCCGGGCGAAGCCGCACGCCTGCTTGGCTGCAGCGTCGCTGAGGTGCAGGCCGACCGGTCTGCAGCCGCCCGACGGATTGCCGAATTGTTTGGCGCCTGGACTGTGCTCAAGGGCTCAGGCAGCGTGATTGCTCAGCCGGATGGGAGCGTGAGCGTCAATTCTTCCGGTTGCCCGGCCATGGCGGCAGCAGGCATGGGGGATGTGCTGACCGGCCTGCTTGCGGGACTGATCGCGCAGGGTTTGGAACCGGGTCGGGCCATGGAAGCCGGCGTTTATTTGCATGGCGCAGCCGGCGAGCGAGTCTGGTCGGAGAACGGCCATCCTCCCTCAATATCCGCGTCGGATTTGATCGACTCGATAACCGCAGGTTTGGGGACACGCTGAAGTTCCGCTGTCCGTCCTCGCGAAAGCCCGCAAAGCCATTGATAGCGTGGGCCTGTCGGATCCAGTCAGGTATTCATCTCGTCTACCCGGATTACCTCCGGCGACGGCATTCGCGCTCGTCGCGGCTATTCCGGGCTCTCATCAGCAGAGCCGCTTTTTGAGGTAGGCGGCAAATTCCTCCGCCACTTCGGGATGCCGCAGGGCATGCTCCACCGTGGCCTGCAGATAACCCAGCTTGCTGCCGCAGTCGTAGCGCACCGCATCATAGGCGTAGGCCAGCACCTGCTGTTCCTTCAGCAGCGCGGCAATGGCATCGGTGAGTTGCAGTTCTCCACCTGCGCCGGGTTGAAGATTTTGTATGAAATGAAAAATGCGTGGGGTCAGGATATACCGTCCCACGACGCCCAAGGTAGAGGGCGCATCCCGCGGCTCGGGTTTTTCCACGATGGCATTCACTCGGGAAATCCGGTCGGTTAGCGCGCTGGCGTCGACGATGCCGTAGGAGCCCGTATCCTGCCGCGCCACCTGCTGCACACCCAATATGGAGCAGCGGTAATACTTGTACTGTTCCACCATCTGCTTCATCACCGGCGTGTCGGCATCCAGCAGATCGTCGGCCAGAATCACCGCAAAAGGCTCGTTGCCCACCACCGGTTTGGCGCACAGCACGGCGTGGCCCAGCCCTAG
This sequence comes from Thiobacillaceae bacterium, assembly GCA_035635075.1. Lineage (GTDB taxonomy): Bacteria > Pseudomonadota > Gammaproteobacteria > Burkholderiales > Thiobacillaceae > DASQBT01. The sequence goes on from DASQBT010000091.1 coordinate 9,222, forward strand.
AGCCTCCGCTTGGCGGACATAGATAAAATTCACGCCCGGCGGACGAATCGACTTGACCAGTTCCAGGGTCTGGTCCTTCCCGCGCATCTGCAGTTCGGTTTCCAGTTCGTAGGCTTTGTCGAAGTGGTCTTCCACCGTGCGCTTGGTGCGGCTGCTGATGAAGATGATATCGGTGATACCCGCCGCCACAGCTTCTTCCACCGCATACTGAATCAGCGGTTTGTCCACGATAGGCAGCATCTCCTTGGGGCTCGCCTTGGTCGCAGGGAGAAAGCGGGTGCCCAGTCCCGCCACCGGAAAGACAGCCTTCTTGACTGTTTGCATTGTTGTCATTCCCCTTCGATCCTGGAACCGGCAAGGTTCCCGGCCAGCCCCAGCATTTTCAGCAATTCTTCTTCGTTCAAAATGGCGATGCCCAATTCCTGAGCCTTGGCAAGCTTGCTGCCGGCTTCGGCGCCAGCCACCACATAGTCGGTTTTTTTCGATACCGAGCCAGACACCTTGCCGCCCGCCGCCTGGATCTTTTCCTTCACGGCTTCCCGGCCCAGGTTGGGCAAGGTGCCGGTAAGTACCAGGGTCTTGCCGGCCAGCAGTCCGGCACCCCGTTTGCCGGCCGGCGGGTGCTCGACCCAGATGATACCAGCCGCCTGCAACTGCGCGATGACGGCCTGATTGTGCGGTTCGGCGAAGAACTGCGCGATGCTTTGCGCCACCACCGTCCCAACATCAGGCACCTCGACGAGGCGCTCCGCATCGGTGGTCATCAAGTCGGCCAGCCTCCCAAAATGTCCAGCCAAATCCTTTGCCGTGGCTTCGCCGACATTGCGAATACCGAGAGCAAATATGAAGCGCGCCAAGGTCGTATGTTTGCTCTTCTCTATCGCTGCCAACAGGTTGGCAGCAGATTTCTCCCCCATCCGATCCAGGCGGACCAACTGCTCCAGTTGCAGGCCGTAAATGTCCGCCGGTGTGCCGATCATGCCTTGGTCGACTAATTGATCAACCAGTTTCTCCCCCAGCCCTTCAATATCCATGGCGCGGCGCGAGGCAAAATGCAGAAGGGCCTGCTTGCGCTGTGCGGGACAATACAGGCCGCCAGTGCAGCGCGCCACCGCCTCATCCGCGAGCCGCACCACATGGCTGCCACAAATCGGACAGCGACTGGGCATGACAAAGCTTCTTGCATGGGCTGGCCGGCGTTCCTTGATCACTGCCACGACTTCAGGAATCACATCGCCGGCGCGACGCACCGAAACCCAGTCGCCGATCATGACATCCTTGCGGCGAACCTCGTCCTCATTGTGCAGCGTCGCATTGGTCACCGTCACACCGCCGACAAACACCGGGGTAAGCCGGGCCACCGGCGTAATCGCACCGGTTCGTCCCACCTGCACATCGATATCCAGCACCTGGGTAATCTGCTCTTGGGCCGGATACTTGTGCGCTACCGCCCACACCGGCTCGCGATTGCGAAAGCCTAGCTTGTTCTGTACCGCCAGTGAATTGACCTTGTACACCACGCCGTCAATGTCGAACGGCAAGCTGTCGCGCTTGGCCGCTATGGCCCGATGAAAGGCGACGAGCGCATCTGCGCCTGCGCCAACCGTGCGCTCTTCGCTGACTGGAATGCCAAACTTCGCCAACGCATCGAGAATCAAGCTATGTGTGGGTGGCAAGATCCAGCCCTGTACTTCACCGATGCCGTAGGCAAAAAAGGAGAGTGGTCGCTGCGCCGCGAGCCGGGAATCCAGTTGTCGGATACTACCCGCGGCGCCGTTGCGCGGGTTGATCAGAGGCGGTTTGCCATGAGCGCGCTGGCGTGCGTTGTAACGCTCGAAGTCAGCGTGTTTCATGATGACTTCGCCCCGCACTTCCAGCACTGCGGGTGGATGGGCTGCGGCGAGCTTGAGAGGAAGACCACGGATGGTGCGGACATTGGCCGTTACATCCTCGCCGGTTTCGCCATCGCCACGGGTTGCGGCCTGAACCAGCACTCCATCGACGTAGCGCAGATTGATCGCCAGTCCATCGAACTTGAGTTCCGCGGCATATTCAACAGGCGGGTCCGAGTCGTTCAATTTCAGCTTGTTGCGAACCTTCTTGTCGAAGTTCAGCGCTCCGGTAGGACTGGCATCCGATTCTGTTTCGATAGACAGCATGGGCACCGCGTGGCGCACCGGAGCAAAGGAATCCAGTACTTGTCCGCCGACCCGCTGCGTGGGCGAGTCGGGAGTGAGCAGTTGAGGATATTGCGTCTCCAGGTCCTGAAGCTCGCGGAACAACCGGTCGTACTCACTGTCCGGAATTTCCGGATCGTCAAGCACGTAGTAGCGATAATTGTGATGCTCGAGTTGTTCGCGCAGACGTCTGGCCTGAGCCTCTGCCTGGGCCGGAACCTTCATTCAGGAGAACAGCCGCAGGGCTAAGTCGCTGCCGGCGGGAATGCCCCGGGTATCCATACGTCCATAGATCTGCGCAAGCTGATGACGAATCCGCTCGATGCCGGAGTCGGTCAGCGGCCGCAGATTGTCGTCCACCAACAGGCCACTCACTTCGTGGGCCAGTTTGCGGCCCAGCGCAACCATGCTGTCAAAGATTTTCAGGCCATCCGGCACCCTGGGCACGTCGAACAACAGGGTCACGCCGCGGGTCGAAAAGCTGTCGAGACTCTCGGGCGAAAATGGCGTCGATTCATGATTACACAGTGAGAACAGGATCTCGCCGCGCTGGTCCTGCAACTGATACGTGCCGTCAGGAGCGAGCAGCATGCCGGCGGTTTCCGCTTCGTGGCGCACGTGGTGCATGGGAAGCGCTTCCTCGCCGCGAGCGACCACGTTTAGTCCGATCAACACATCCACGTCGACGCAGAAAAGATCAAGAACCCGCGCCCGTTCCAGCGCGCTGTCGAAATCATCGCAGCTCACCCGTAAGCCGTGCGGCGCGGCCGCATCGCGCACCAAGCCGCACAGGGCGGTCAACTCCTGCTCGCTGACGCTGCCGTTGCGGTCAGCCAGTTGCATGCTCACGACAATTTCCCGGTAATGGATGTCCGACCAGAGGCGCAGTTCCTCCCAGCCATCGCCGTTGACTGCATAGCCCATCCAGCGCACCCGTTTGCTCAAGTTTCGGGTATGCGCCACTGCATCAGAAAAAACATTCGCCAGTATGCCGTCGCCCTTGACCTGAATGCGATATTCGATCGCTTGCTCATGGGGGCTACAGGGCGGAATTGAAACCACAGCGGCCTCGCGTACCGGCTTTGCGGGGGCGGCTGGACGGGGCGCCGGGCTGGGCGCAGGACCGGGCGCCTCCTGAACCGTCACCATTTGCGAAGGCTGGGTTTCGATAGGTTGCGCGGCAGGGCCGGAAACAGTCTGCGGCCCCTGCTCGAAACGCGGCTCCTGCAGTCCAGTGGCTCGATCCAGCCCGGACAAATCGTGTTCGAACTGAGCGTCGCGCACTTCCGGCTCGACCCGTTGATTAGACGCCCTTGCAGGCGGCGAATACGCATCTACGACAGCATTGTCCATGAGAACGTCACGCTCCATGGAGCGAAAGGTCGCCTCCGCCTGCTTGCGATAGCGCCTCTCCTGGATACGGTTATATCCCAGGACGCCGGCCACCGCGACGGCGCCGACTATTGCCAATGCAATTTGCAATTCATTCATTGCCTGTTCTCTTGCGAATCCCGCGAAACTGCATTGCCAACCAGCCTGACATAGATTTCGTCGGGACGGATCATGCCCAGTTCAGAACGGGCACGCTCCTCAATGACGTCCTTGCCCTGCTTGAGATCCTGCACCTCCGCCGCAAAGGCTGCGTTACGCTGACGCAGTTTCTCGTTCAACTGGCGCTGCTCTTCCACTTTACGATTGTCGGCCAACAGCTTCAGCCAACCCGTGTCGCCAAACCAAAGCGGGTATTGTAATAGCAGGATCAGCAGAATAAGCGCCGGGCTTAGCCACTTCACGGTTGCCTCGACAATCCTGTCCGGCAAGAGGACTTCTCGCAACTTCCAATTGCATTGTTCAAGAATTCTTCTGCACTATCCACGAGCGAGGTCATCAATTAGCGTATGGAATAGAACGCCTCTTTGCCCGGATAAACGGCACCTTCTCCCAGTTCCTCTTCTATCCGCAGTAATTGATTGTATTTCGCCATGCGATCCGATCGGGACAGCGACCCGGTCTTAATCTGCAAAGCATTGGTCGCCACTGCCAGATCGGCAATCGTCGTATCCTCGGTTTCGCCGGAGCGATGCGAAATCACGCAACTATACCCCGCGCGCCTAGCAGTTTCGATTGCCTCAAAGGTTTCACTCAGGGTGCCGATCTGATTCAGCTTGATCAGAATTGAGTTGCCGATCCCCTTCTCTATCCCTTGCCGGAGAATTCTTGCGTTGGTCACAAAGATATCATCACCCACCAGCTGGATCTTGCGGCCCAGTTTCTCGGTCAGGGCGGCCCAGCCATCCCAGTCGTTTTCCGCCATGCCATCCTCGATACTGACGATGGGATACTTGTCACACCAAGCCGCTAGATAATCGGCTAACTGCGCGGAACTGAGCCTGAGGTCTTCTGCCCCGATGTCATATTTGCCGTCCTTGTAGAATTCGCTGGCGGCGCAATCCACCCCGATGGCGATGTCCTTGCCCGGTGTAAAACCGGCGGCGGAAATCGCTTCGACAATGAGTTTGAGCGCGTGTTCATTGGATTCCAGGTTGGGCGCAAAGCCGCCTTCATCGCCAACGGTGGTAGTCATGCCCTTGCCATCCAACAGCTTCTTCAGCGTATGGAACACCTCGACCCCATAGCGCAAGGCTTCACGAAAGCTCCCGGCACCGAGCGGAATGACCATGAATTCCTGCATGTCGATGCTGTTGTTGGCATGCACCCCACCGTTGATGATGTTCATCATTGGTACTGGCAGGCTCATGGGTGCCGCGCCGCCCAGATAGCGATACAGAGGCAGACCAGCCTGTTCAGCCGCGGCTCGCGCCGTCGCCATGGACACTGCCAATATGGCGTTGGCGCCCAGACGGGACTTGGTTGCGGTACCATCCAGCTCAATCAGCGTCCGGTCGATAAAGGGCTGGTCCTCTGCATCAAGCCCCAACAGGGCCTCACAGATTTCCGTGTTTACGTTTTCGACCGCACGCAGCACGCCCTTGCCCAGATAGCGCGACTTGTCTCCGTCGCGCAATTCAAGCGCTTCACGGCTGCCGGTGGAAGCGCCGGAAGGCACCGCCGCCCGCCCCATCACGCCGGAATCGAGCAAGACATCCGCTTCCACTGTGGGGTTGCCGCGCGAATCCAAAATCTCGCGGGCGATGATATCAACAATAGCGCTCAATCTATTTCCTTGAATCTTTCACACAGACGACCCAAAGGTAGCAGCGGAGAGTCGTTGCCTTCTTCCTTTCTTCTCTGTTCCGTCTGTGTCAAATGGCTTTGCTACGGCGTTAGTTTGTCTTCAACGAATCCGCGCTGTTTGACCAGCGCGTCGATTTCCTTCAGGGTCTCAAGCAGCTCCTGCATCATTCCCAGCGGCCAAGCATTGGGGCCGTCCGACAACGCGCGTTCCGGGTCGGGATGAGTCTCCGCAAACAGGCCTGCAACACCGGATGCCACCGCAGCGCGCGCCAGCACCGGAACAAATTCGCGCTGGCCACCTGACCTGTCGCCCTGCCCGCCGGGCTGCTGGACCGAATGGGTGGCATCAAATACAACCGGACAGCCGGTGTCGCGCATGACCATCAAGCCGCGCATATCGGAAATAAGCGTGTTATAGCCGAAACTCACCCCGCGCTCGCACACCATGATCTGGTCGTTGCCCGCCGCACGGGCCTTGTCCACCACATTCTTCATGTCCCAGGGGGCAAGAAACTGGCCCTTCTTGATGTTGACCGCCTTGCCCTGGCGCGCCACATTCTGGATGAAATTGGTCTGCCGGCACAGAAAGGCCGGCGTCTGCAGCACATCCACCACAGCCGCCACATCCGCCAGCGGGGTGTCCTCGTGAACATCTGTCAGCACTGGCACGCCGATCTTTTGCTTCACCTCGGAAAGGATGCGCAAGCCTTCGTCCAGCCCGGGCCCACGGAAACTTCTTGCCGATGAGCGGTTGGCCTTGTCGAACGAGGACTTGTAGATGAAAGGCACGTTGAGCGAGGCACAAATTTCCTTCAACTGGCCGGCGGTATCCATGGCCAGCTGTTCGGATTCGATTACGCAGGGGCCGCTGATGAGAAACAGCGGCTGTTCGATGCCCACTTCAAAACCACAGAGCTTCATGCCGACGTATCCTCCTTGGGGCTTGTGCCCATTGGTGCGTCGCCGTGTCGGCGACCGGCGGCACTCGCGAAGCGTCCCGAAGCGTCGCCCGAGAGCCCCTTGCTAAAGAGATCGGGTAGTGCAGGAAATGCCAGCGGCTGCGATGATGATGGCCCCTGCGTTCCGTTGTTCATGCCGCCTCCCTGTTATTCCTGGCGCGCTGCGCCAGCGCCGCCTCGACAAATGCCTTGAATAGGGGGTGCCCGTCGCGCGGATTGCTGGTGAACTCGGGATGAAACTGGCAGCCGACAAACCACGGATGCACGTCCTGCGGCAGTTCGATCATCTCGCACAAGTCGGTGCCGGGTGCACGGCCGGAGACCACCAGCCCCTTGGATTCGAGCTGGGCAAGCAGCGTGTTGTTGACCTCATAGCGGTGACGGTGGCGCTCCACGATTTCCGCCTGGCCGTATACGCGCCGGTTCAATGAACTCTCTGTCAACTTGCAGGCCTGGCCACCGAGCCGCATCGTGCCCCCCAAATCGGACCGCTCGCTGCGCTTCTCCGTGCGGCCCTCGCGGTCCAGCCATTCGGTGATCAAGCCAATCACCGGGTAAGGCGTCGCAGGCTCAAATTCGGTGGAATGTGCACCATTCATGCCCGCCACATCGCGCGCATACTCAACCACCGCCAATTGCATGCCCAGACAGATTCCCAGGTAGGGCACCCGGTTTTCACGGGCATAGCGGATCGCAGCGATCTTCCCTTCCACACCGCGTTTGCCAAATCCACCCGGGACCAGAATTGCATCCATGTCTTTCAGGCATTCGATCCCCTTGCTCTCGACACTCTCAGAGTCGATGTAACGAATGTTGACCCGGCTATGGGTGTGGATGCCCGCGTG
>DASQBT010000092.1:0-4708 GCA_035635075.1 Thiobacillaceae bacterium
ACCGTGAAGTCGGCCGTGCCCTTGATCTGGTAGCCCACCTCCAGCATGCTCATCAGACAGGCATCAAAGCCGATAATGTCGATCTTGCGCTTGATCAGCTTCTTCACGTTGGTCAGGACGCGCTTGAGCTCGGTGTTGTCGAGATAATCCTTGGCCTGGTCGTCAAAGGCGATAGCACGGTCCTGAACCATCTGCCGCACGCTGGTCGAGAACAGCGCCCGCTGGGCATTGCGCACCGCTGCACGCCCCTGGGCCAGCGGTATCGGTGCCTCCTTGGCCCGTTTGCCCCTGGCGGCACCGGCCTTGGCGACTGAGCCCTTCGCATCCAGCATTTGGCCCTTGTGCATGATGGGCGGCGCATCGCCGCTGAAGTAGTCACCGCTGTAAAGATTCGAGTCATCCCAGCCCGCGCCGTGGTTCCAGATCACCGCCAGGTAGTGCTCCGCAGGATGGGTCTTCACGCCCCAGGCAAGAAAGTCCGTCAACACGGCCGGATCGCCGGTGTCGGTCTCGCCCAGATCCGCAACCGCATCCTTGGCCAGCGAGGTGCCCTTGTGCAGAACGTAGCGCTTGGTGGTGCCCTTGCCGCCGGCACGGTCAAACTGGGCGACGACATTGATATCGCCAGTGGATCCAACCTTCTTCATTTCCAGCAGATCCGCCACGCCGGCGCCGTCAAGATTGTTGTCGCCTGCGAGATAAACCATCACCGTCCACTTGGCGATGGTGGCCTGTGTCTTTGACTTGCGGCCCGCAACTTTTTTCATGGCTCCTCCTGACCTTGCTCGAATCAACCCACTATAGATGCACGGCTGCGGGCCCGCCACCGCGCGCTATCCGGCGTGGTGCAGTTCGTGGCGGCAGAAACAGCAACGGGGCCAGTCGGCCCCGTCGGGTACGCTGTCCCTCAGCCCGGCCCTTGCAGGGGGCGAGGGCAGCCGATGATGTCAGGCCTTGCGGCTGTCGTCGAGCATGCACTCGATCATCGGAGTCAGGATCAGTTCCATCGCATAGCTCATCTTGCCACCCGGCACCACGATGGTGTTGGCGCGCGACATGAAGCTGCTGGGAATCATGTTGAGCAGGTACTGGAAGGGGATGCCGCGCGGATCGCGGAAGCGGATGATGATGAAGCTTTCATCTGGCGTCGGGATGTCGCGCGCGATGAAGGGGTTGGAGGTATCGACCGTGGGCACGCGCTGGAAGTTGACGTGGGTGCGGGAGAACTGCGGGGTGATGTAGTTCACGTAATCCGGCATGCGGCGCAGGATGGTGTCAACGATGACGTCAGCAGCGTAGCCGCGCTCGGCTCCGTCGCGGTGAATTTTCTGTATCCACTCCAGATTAACGATGGGCACCACTCCCACGCCCAGGTCCACATACCGGGGGGTGTCGATATTGCCGTGGGCGACCAGACCGTGCAGGCCTTCGTAGAACAGCAGGTCGGTGCCCGCCGGGACATCCTCCCAGGGTGTGAATTCGCCGGGCTTGAGGTCGGTCTTCAGGCGCGCATTGAGCTCGGCGGCCTCCGCATCGCTGTGGAGGTAGTAGCGTCGCTTGCACGCGCCGGTTTCGCCGTACACCCGGAAGGTCTCCTCGATTTTGTCGAAGTGGTTGGCCTCGGGTCCGAAATGCGAAAACATCTTGTTGCCCCTGGCCTCTTCCAGCTTGACGCGTTCGCGGAACTCGACCCGGCCCAGTGAATGCAGGCTGTCGCCTTCTATGATGACGGGGGCGATTTCGTAGTGACGGAAAATGGATTCGAAGGCCCGCTTGACGGTGGTCGTCCCCGCCCCGGACGAGCCGGTGACAGCGATGACGGGATGCTTTTTGGACATGGAAAGCTCCTGAAAGGACGGATTTGACTCGGGGATTTTGAACTCTGGAAGACCGGCGGATTATACCGGAGCGGTTCTGCCCTGTCATGGCCGGTTATAATCACGACATTGTTTTCTCAGCACTTTTTGGCTTCAGGCCCCGATGCAAGAAAAATACCACCCGAGCGAAATCGAACGCGCCGTCCAGGCAGAGTGGGCCGACACTCGGGCTTTCCGCGCGCTTGAATCGGGGGACCGGCCCAAGTACTACTGCCTGTCCATGTTCCCTTACCCCTCCGGCAAGCTGCACATGGGCCACGTGCGCAACTACACCATCGGCGATGTGCTGTCACGCTATCACCGCATGCAGGGCTGCAACGTCATGCAGCCCATGGGCTGGGACGCCTTCGGCCTGCCGGCGGAGAACGCGGCCCTGGCCAACAGGGTGCCGCCGGCCAAGTGGACATACCAGAACATCGACCACATGCGCGTTCAGTTGAAGGCCCTGGGGCTCGCCATCGACTGGGAGCGCGAGATTGCTACCTGCAAGCCCGAGTATTACCGCTGGGAGCAATGGCTATTCACCCGGCTGTTCGAACAGGAACTGATCTATCGCAGGAACGCCACGGTGAACTGGGACCCGGTGGACGAGACCGTGCTGGCCAACGAGCAGGTGATCGACGGCCGCGGCTGGCGTTCCGGCGCCCTGGTGGAAAAGCGCGAGATCCCCATGTATTTCATGCGCATCACCTCCTACGCCGAAGAACTGCTGACCGGGCTGGACCAGTTGCCGGGCTGGCCCGAGCAGGTGAAGACCATGCAGCGCAACTGGATCGGCAAGTCGTTCGGCGTGCGCTTCGCCTTTCCTTATGAGCTCGACGGCCAAGCGGAAAAACTTTGGGTCTACACCACGCGCGCCGACACCATCATGGGCGTCACCTTTGTCGCCGTCGCGGCCGAGCACCCGCTGGCAACGCGTGCGGCGCAGAACAATCCCCCATTGGCTGCCTTCGTCGAAGAGTGCAAGCAGGGCGGAGTAGCCGAAGCCGACCTCGCCACGATGGAAAAGAAGGGCATGCCCACAGGCATTTCCGTCATCCATCCGCTGACTGGCGAATCAATTCCCGTGTGGGTGGGCAACTACGTGCTCATGGGCTATGGCGAGGGCGCGGTGATGGCGGTGCCGGCCCACGACGAGCGGGATTTCGGCTTTGCGAAGAAGTATGGCCTGCCGATCAAGCAGGTCATTGCAGCAGAAAGGGAGATATTCTCCCTGGATGCTTGGCAGGAATGGTACGCGGACAAGACACGCGGTGTGTGCGTGAACTCGGGCAAGTACGACGGTCTGGGTTATGACGCAGCCGTAGACGCCATCGCCGTGGACCTCAAGTCAAAAGGCCTGGGCGACAAGCAGGTACAGTATCGGCTGCGCGACTGGGGCATCTCGCGCCAGCGCTACTGGGGCTGCCCCATTCCCATCATCCATTGCCCCTCCTGCGGCGACGTGCCGGTTCCGGAAGACCAGTTGCCCGTGATTCTGCCCGAAGACATCACCATTACCGGGCGCGGTTCGCCGCTGGCGAAAATGCCCGAGTTCTATCAATGCACCTGCCCCCGGTGCGGCGGCGAGGCCAAGCGCGAGACCGACACCATGGACACCTTCGTCGAGTCGTCCTGGTACTACGCCCGTTATGCCTGTCCTGATGCTTCCTCGATGCTGGACGAACGGGCGCGCCACTGGCTGCCGGTGGATCAGTACATCGGCGGCATCGAGCACGCGATTCTACATCTGCTGTATGCGCGCTTCTTCCACAAGCTGATGCGCGACGAAGGGCTGGTGCACGGCGACGAGCCCTTCACCAACCTGCTCACCCAAGGCATGGTCGTCGCGCCGACCTTCTACCGTGATGGCGCAGACGGCAAGAAGGACTGGATCAACCCTGCCGATGTCGATGTCGCCACCGACGGGAAAGGCCGTCCCATCGGCGCCACGCTGAAGGCCGACGGCCAGCCGGTGACCCTAGGCGGCACGGAAAAGATGTCCAAGTCCAAGAACAACGGCGTCGATCCGCAAACCCTGATCGATACCTACGGCGCGGATACCGCGCGCCTGTTCATGATGTTCGCCGCGCCGCCCGACCAGCAGTTGGAGTGGTCGGATGCGGGGGTGGAAGGCGCGTACCGATTTCTCAAGCGTCTTTGGACGTTTGTCTCATTGATTCCGCCGCAAGTTAATGGAATTGAACGAGTAAGCGACTGGTCGAAAGTTGCAGTCGACATCAGAGATAGCCGAAAAACAGTTCATGCTTCGTTGAAACAGGCGAATTTTGACTATGAAAGAAAGCAATTCAATACGGTCGTTTCCGCATGCATGAAAATATTGAACACCTTGGAGAAGGTGTCCCCTCTGACTTCGAAGGGAGTCGGCGCATTGCCACGAGGCAATGAAGTGAGGTCTTTTAGGCTTGAAACTTTGTCTATCTTGCTGCGTCTGCTTGCGCCCATTACTCCGCACATTGCGCATGCGATCTGGTGCGATCTTGGGTATGGGAAAGACATTCTGGCCGCAGGTTGGCCGACGCCCGACGAGACGGCACTGGAACAGAACGAGATCGAACTGGTGGTGCAGGTAAACGGCAAGCTGCGCGGCAGTATCCGCATCGCCAAGGAAGCGGACAAGGCGGCAATCGAGGCGGCTGCCCTGGCCAATGCCGACGTGCAGAAACATGTCGCGGGCCAAACACCGAAGAAGGTCGTGGTAGTGCCGGGCCGTCTGGTTAATATCGTGCTGTGAGTGAGCAAGGAGTGAGGGCGAGCATGCGAGCAGTAAGGAGGGGCCCCACGCAGTGGGGATCTGCACGTCCGCGAGCAGGCTCGGCCTTCGACCCGCA
>DASQBT010000093.1:0-12946 GCA_035635075.1 Thiobacillaceae bacterium
CCCCGCAGGGTCAGATCGGCCCGATCACGGCGGACCAGCGCAGGCAATTGATCCAATCATCCCTGGTGGCCGGGGTGTATGAAAAAGTCGTGGACCGTGAGTCCGCGTATGAAAAGCTCAAAGCCCGGGCCGAGCAGGCACCGGCTCAGACCGCGCCCACTGCGCAAGGCGAACAAACGCAAGCCGGCGGCGGCCTGTTCGGTTCGGGTGGTGTCCTCGGCACGATATTAGGCGGGGGTGGCAGGCGCGAGGGCGCCGCGGAAGCCATGGCCAAGTCGGCGGCCCGCGCGATCGGCAGTCAGGTGGGGCGGCAGATCATTCGGGGAGTGCTGGGTTCGCTCTTCGGCGGCAACCGATGAACAAGGTGGTCTTGGGGGCGAGCCATTTCGACAGCAAAGCGCGCGAGTGGGATAGCGACCCTGTTTTCATCGAGCGCGCCAGGCGCATCGCCGACGCCATCCGCCGCGCCGTGCCCCTGAGCCGCAACATGCATGCGCTGGACTATGGCTGCGGTACCGGGCTGCAGAGCTTCGCGCTCAAGGATGAGCTGGGGCACATCACGCTGATTGACGATTCCGCCGGGATGCTGGAAGTCCTGAACGAGAAAATCCTCGCACAGGGTGTATCCAACATGAGGGCGCGCCTAGCCAATCTGAGCGCAGGCGCCCTGCCCGCGGAACGCTTCGACCTGATCTACACTTCGATGACCCTGCACCACGTTCCGGACACGGGCGCCATCCTGCAGTCCTTTCATACCCTGCTCCACGCGGGCAGCTACCTGTGCGTCGCGGACCTGGATCAGGAAGACGGCTCGTTTCACGGGGCAGAAGTGGACGTGCACCCCGGCTTCGCCCGGGCGGAACTGGCGGCGCTCACAAGGCAAGCCGGGTTTGGCAATGTGCGCTTTGAAACGGTGTTTGAGATTGCGAAGGAAACCGGGGGCGGGACACGTACCTACCCGGTGTTCCTGATGGTGGCGCAGAAGAGCTGACACAATGCCGGGGCGGCCCGGTGCTTGCATTCAGACCTTCCCCGTCGCACAGTACACAACATGCAGTACAGCACTTCGGGGCATCGGGCCACCTGAACGGGCTCTTCGTTCAATCACTCATATTCGAATCGACAGAGGACCACACATCATGCGTTGGCAAGGCGAACGGCAAAGCGACAACGTGGAGGACCGCCGCGGACTGTCTATCGGCGGCCGGGGTTTGGCGCTCGGCGGGATCGGGACCATTGTCGTCACCCTGATCGCGCTCTACTTCGGCGTCGATCCGAGCGTGATTTTGAATCAGGTGGCCACCGCGCCGCCGGCTGCCGAACAGCAACAGGCGGCTGCACGCAGCCCGGAAGAGAACAGGCTGGCGCAGTTTTCCTCCGTCGTGCTTGCCGATACGGAAGATGTATGGACCCAGGTATTCAGGGACAAAGGCAGCAGCTATCCCATGCCCAAGATGATCTTGTACACCGGGGCGGTCCAGTCCGCCTGCGGTTTCGCCCAGGCCGCCATGGGTCCGTTCTACTGCCCGAACGACCAGAAGCTATACCTCGACCTGTCGTTCTTCAACGACCTGCACACGCGCTACGGCGCTCCGGGCGATTTCGCCCAGGCCTACGTGATTGCGCATGAAGTGGGCCACCATGTGCAGAACCTGCTGGGCATCCTGGAACAGGCCCGTACTGCCCAGGAAAGGGCATCGAAGGAAGAAGCCAACACGATTCAGGTGAGGGTGGAATTGCAGGCCGACTGCCTGGCGGGCGTGTGGGCCAATCGTGCCGACCAGACCAAACACATACTGGAGGCAGGCGATGTCGAAGAGGCTCTGGCTGCCGCCAGCGGCGTGGGGGATGATCGCTTGCAGCAGCAGACGCGCGGCTATGTGGTGCCGGAATCCTTCACCCACGGGTCGTCGGAACAGCGCATGCGCTGGTTCTCCGCCGGCGCCAAGTCCGGCGACATGGCGCAGTGCAATACCTTCAAGGCAGCGCGCCTTTGAGTGCCTGTTGGTACAGCCCAAGGTACTGCTCTGCGCTGCGCGCCCAGCTGTAGTCCTGGGCCATGGCGGTGTGGATAAGCTGGCGCCAGGCAGCCTTGTCCGTATACAGCTTTAGACTTTCATCGACCGCCGCGAGGATCGCCGCGGGTTCCAGCTCATCCATCACGATGCCGGTGGCGGTGCCGTCCGCCAGATTGGCTGCGCTGGCATGCACCACCGTATCCGCCAGCCCGCCCACGTCATGCACGATGGGCAAGGTGCCGTAGCGCAGGCTGTAGAGCTGGTTGAGTCCGCAGGGCTCGAAACGGGACGGCATGAGAAACACATCAGCGCCAGCCTCGATGCGATGGGCCAGTCCTTCGCTGTAGCCCTGATGAAACGCCACTCGCCCCCGATGATCTGAAGCCGCCTTCGCAAGAGCGGCCTCAAACTCCGCCGCGCCGCTGCCCAGGATGGCCAGCTGCACGTTGCGCTGCAACAATTCGGGCAAGGCCTCGAGCAGAACATCCACGCCTTTCTGCTCCACCAGCCTGCCCACCATGCCGATGAGCAGGGCACCGGGATTCTGCCTGAGCTTCATTTCCTTTTGCAGGGCCGCCTTGTCGCGCCCCTTGCCCGCCAAGCGGTCGCGCCGGTAATTTGCCGGCAAATGCTTGTCGGAGGCCGGGTTCCATTCATGCCGGTCGATGCCGTTCAGTACCCCGCACAAATCCTGCTGCCGATAGGAGAGCAGGCCATCAAAGCCGCTGCCAAATTCAGCGGTCTGGATTTCTTCCGCATAGGTGGGGCTCACCGTGGTGATCAGGCGCGCGTAATAGAGGGCGGCCTTCATGAAGGAAAACTGGTCGTAGAACTCCACGCCTTCAGGCGACCAGTACGATGCCGGCAGCCCGCTTTTGGCAAACAAATCCTGGCCAAAATTGCCCTGATAGGCCAGGTTGTGAATGGTGAACAGGGTTGGAATCACACTGCCCTGCGCCTTGAGCAGTGCCGGGATCAGCCCCGTCTGCCAGTCGTTGGCATGCACCAGATCTGCCTTCCAGTCCAGGCCCGCCTCATTTTGCGCGATGCGCGCCGCGGTCTGACAGAACAGCAGATAGCGCTCACCATTATCCGGCCAGGGCCCGCCGTCGGCGTCCAAATACGGATTGCCCGTCCGCGCGCTGAACAGCGGATGGTCCACCAGCCAGACCTGGGTGCGCGAGGCGGGCAACCGGGTATGCAGCACGCGCACCCACTCGCCATTGACATTCAGTCCGGTGCTGAAGCGCATGGCATCAAGGCGGGACATCAGCTCTCCGTATGCGGGCAGCAACAGGCGCACATCCACGCGCAGACGCGCCAGAGCGGGCGGCAAGCTGCCGGCCACATCGCCCAGACCTCCGGTCTTGATGAGCGGATAGGCCTCGCTCGATGCAAACAGAACTTTCACTCGCCTTATGCCGTTCTCTTGAGAACCAACCCCCCGAGGGGCGGCAGACTGAGCAGGATGGAGTAACCCTGTCCCATCCAGGGCACGCCTTCGGCATCGACCTCCATTGGCCCGACATTGCTGCCGCCGTAATGTTCGGAGTCGGAATTGAGCAGCACATGGTAGCGGCCCGCCGTCGGCACCCCCAGGCGGTAGCCGTGGCGCACCACCGGAGTGAAATTAAGGACCGCGATGCTGAACTGCTCCATGGCCTTGCGCTGATAGCTGATCACCGATTGGCTGACGTCGTGGCAGTCTATCCATTCAAATCCGGCCCCGTCGAAATCATGCCGGTACAGAGTGGGCTCGTCGCGATACAGCCGGTTCAGATCCCCCACCAGACGCTGCATGCCGCGATGGCTGTCAAAGTCCAGCAGCACCCAGTCCAATGCAGCGGAAAAATCCCACTCGTTCCACTGACCGAATTCGCTGCCCATGAACAACAGCTTCTTGCCCGGATAGGTGAACTGGAACAGCAGCAGCAGGCGCAGATTGGCAAACTGTTGCCACATGTCGCCGGGCATGCGGGCCATCAACGAACCCTTGCCATGCACCACTTCATCGTGGGAAAACGGCAGCACGAAGTTCTCCGTGAACGCGTAGAGCATGCCGAATGTGAGGTGGTCGTGATGATAGGGCCGATGAATCGGGTCCTTGCTGATGTACTCCAGCGTGTCGTGCATCCAGCCCATGTTCCATTTCATCGAGAAGCCCAGCCCGCCGACATAAGCCGGACGGGTCACCTGTGGCCACGCGGTGGATTCCTCGGCGATCACCACCACCCCCGGATGGAGGCCGTGCACCAGGCTGTTGAGGTCGCGCAGAAAATCGATCGCTTCGAGATTCTCGCGCCCGCCGAACTGGTTCGGCAGCCACTCGCCTTCGTTGCGCGAGTAATCCAGATATAGCATCGACGCAACCGCATCCACCCGCAGGCCGTCGATGTGAAACTCCTCGATCCAGTAGAGGGCTGATGCCACCAGAAAGTTGCGCACCTCGTTGCGGCCGTAATTGAAAATCAGGGTGCCCCATTCCTTGTGCTCGCCGCGGCGCGGATCCTCGTGCTCGTACAGCGGAGTTCCGTCGAAGCGCGCCAAGGCAAAGTCATCGCGCGGGAAATGACCCGGCACCCAGTCCAGCAGTACGCCCAGGCCATTCCGGTGGCAGTAATCGACGAAGTAGCGAAAATCCTCCGGGCTGCCGAAGCGCGAGGTCGCGGCAAAGAATCCGGTGCACTGGTAGCCCCAGGAATCATCCAGCGGGTGCTCGGTGACCGGCAGCAGTTCCAGGTGGGTAAAGCCCAGCGGCTTCACATACTCCACCAGCTGATGGGCCAGGTCGCGGTAGTTGAGAAACCCTCCATCGGCCGATCTGCGCCAGGACCCGAGATGAACTTCGTACGCTGACATCGGCCCGGTGAGCCAGTCGCTGCGGCTGCGCTGCTCCAGCCAAGGACCATCCTGCCAGACGTGCTCGTTAGGCGCCACCACCCGAGCAGCGGTGCTTGGTCGCAATTCGAATTCCTGGGCGTAGGGATCAGTCTTGACATAGATGTATCCCGTGTCGCGCTGGCGAATTTCATACTTGTACAGATCGCCCGGCCGCAGACCGGGTATGAACAATTCCCACACGCCGCTGGAGCCGCGCGCCCGCATCGGATGGCGGCGCCCGTCCCAGGCATTGAAATCGCCCACTACGCTGACCCGCTCCGCGTTCGGCGCCCACACCGAAAAACGCACTCCCTCCACGCCCTCGACCGTGTATGCTGCGGCACCCAGCATGCGCCAAGCCTGATTGAGCCTGCCTTGCGAGAACAGGTAGAGGTCGTGGTCGGACAGTTGCGGCGCAAAGCAGTAAGGATCCCACTGCACATAGCTGTCGCCCTTGAGCGGATGAATCCGCAACTGGTACGGCCGCGGCAGTTCCGCACCCCCCCATTCAAACAGGCCCTCCCCAAGACTATGCATGGGGGTCCAGTTCTGGTGCAGTAGAATCTCCACTCCCTGGGCATGGGGCTGATAGGTGCGCGCAATCTGCGTACCGCTATCTTCCTCGTGCAGGCCGAGCAGGCTGAAAGGATCGTGGTGCCGGGCGTCAGTCAGGGCCCGCAGGCTGGAGCGTGCGATCATAAGCTTCCAATAAAAAATTGCTGGAGATGGAGAAAGGCTTTTACCACAGTCTTGCAGGGGTCATACCCGGAAATGGTTAGCGGTTATGATTATCCGATTCCACCCTGCGCAAGTCAGTAATTTTCCTTCAATCGAGAATGGGAATGTGAAAAATGCGTCTAGAGCATCCGCAGCGCCTCGTTAGCCGACTGACCCGAGACACGCTGGCCCTCATCCTTGCGGGCGGCCGTGGCTCCCGCCTGAAGCAGCTCACTGACTGGCGCGCCAAGCCTGCGGTGCCGTTTGGCGGCAAATTCCGCATCATCGATTTCCCCTTGTCCAACTGCCTCAACTCCGGCATTCGGCGCATGGGCGTCATCACCCAGTACAAGGCCCATTCCCTGATCCGCCACATCCAGCTCGGCTGGGGCCATTCGCGGGTGGCGATGGGGGAATTCGTCGAACTGCTCCCCGCGCAGCAGCGCATTGACGAACTGTCCTGGTATGTGGGCACGGCCGACGCGGTGTTCCAGAACCTCGACATCATCCGCATGCACAATCCCACCCACGTGCTGATCCTGGCCGGCGACCATGTATACAAGATGGACTACGGCCCGCTGCTCGCCTATCACGTTGAGAAGGGCGCCGACCTGACCGTCGGCTGCATCCAGGTTCCATTGCATGACGCCAAGGACTTTGGCGTCATGGCAATCGATGCCGATGCCCGCATCCTGGAGTTTGTCGAAAAGCCCTCCGAGCCCCCGTCCATGCCAGGCAACCCGGAGGCGGCACTGGCCTCCATGGGCATCTACGTGTTCAACCGGGATTTTCTGTTCGAACAGCTGATCAAGGACGCGGACGATTCCAAATCCGACCACGATTTCGGCAGAAACATCATCCCTTCGCTGATCAAGCATTACCGGGTTTATGCCTATCCCTTCGTCGACCCGCAAAGCAATGTCCAGCTCTATTGGCGCGACGTGGGCAGCCTCGACTCCTACTGGGCCGCCAATATGGAATTGATCGGCGTCACCCCCGAACTCAACCTGTATGACATGCAGTGGCCGATCTGGACCTATCAGGAACAACTGCCACCGGCCAAGTTCGTCTTCGACCAGGACGGCATGCGTGGCGTGGCCATCGATTCCATGGTGTCCGGCGGCTGCATCATCTCCGGTTCCACCGTGCGCCATTCTCTGTTGTTCTCCAATGTCGTGGTGAAGGAGGGTGCCGAAATCCAGGATTCCGTGGTGCTGCCCAACGTGACCATCGGCGCCGGCGCGCGCATCCGCCGCGCGATCATCGACAAGAACTGCGAGGTCGCGCCGGGACTGGTAATCGGCGAAGATCCGGAAGAAGACCGCAAGCGCTTCGAAGTCAGCCCGGGCGGCGTGACCCTGGTCACCCCGGAAATGCTGGGCGAGGCCTTCCACTATGTCCGTTAGGAAACTCGCTCCGCTCAATGTGGTGCTGTGCTGGCACATGCATCAGCCGGAATACCGTGACCCCCTGTCGGGGGAGTACATCCAGCCCTGGACTTACCTGCACGCCATCAAGGACTACACCGACATGGCGGCGCATCTGGAAGCCAACCCCAAGGCTCGCGCGGTGGTCAATTTCGTGCCCTTGCTGCTGGAGCAGATCGACGATTACGGGCAGAGTCTGCGCGCCCATCTCGACCAAGGGGCGCCGCTCAAGGATCCGCTGCTGGCAGCACTGAGCGAGATTCCGCCTAGCGCCAGCGGGCGCGCCGAGCTGATCCGCAAATGCCTGCGCGCCAACGGCGAACGGATCATCGCGCCCCACCCCCCGTACGCGCAGATGGCTGCACTGGGCCGCCTCGCTCTGGACAATCGTGGCGTCATTACCTATCTGGACGAGAACTATTATTTCGACCTGGTCGTCTGGTACCACCTGGCGTGGATGGGCGAGACGGTTCGCCGCGCCGATCCGCGGCTGGCGGTGCTTGAGACTCAAGGTCATGCGTACAGCGCCAGCCAGCGCCGGCTGCTGCTCTCCATCATCGCCGGCCAGATCCAGGGCTTGATCCCGCGCTACCGGGCGCTCGCCGAGTCGGGCCGGGTGGAACTGTCCATGTCCCCCTATTCCCATCCCATGCTGCCGCTGCTGCTGGATTTTCAGGTCACGCGCGAAGCCGTGCCGGAAGCGCCTCTGCCGCACGGCCAGTACCCGGGCGGCGAGGAGCGCGTGTGCTGGCACCTCGCGCGTGGACGCAAGGTATTTGAGCACTACTTCGGCCAGAGTCCCAAGGGCTGCTGGCCATCTGAAGGCGGCGTCAGCAGCGCGACGCTCAGGGCCATTGCAGACAGCGGTTTCAGCTGGGTCGCCAGTGGCGGCAACGTCCTAAAAACCAGCCTGCACTCCCTCCAAGCGGAGCCCTATGAAGCCTGCCTGCACAGCGCGTGGAAGCTGGACAAGGTGCCGCTGCACTGTTTCTTCCGCGACGACGGCCTGTCCGATCTGATCGGCTTCCAGTACAAGGATTGGCATGCGGATGACGCTGTCGCCAACCTGGTCGGCCACCTGGAGCAGATCGCCGCCCTTTGCCCCGATCCGCATAATGTCGCGGCCATCATTCTGGACGGGGAGAACGCCTGGGAGCATTACCCGAGCAACGGCTACCATTTTCTCCATGCATTGTACGAGCGGCTTTCCAGCCATCCGCGCCTGAACCTGACGACCTTTGGCGCCCTGGTGAAAAAATATCCGCGCACCGACATCCTGCCCCAGCTGGTTGCCGGCAGCTGGGTATACGGCACCTTTTCCACCTGGATGGGTGACAAGGACAAGAATCGCGCCTGGGACATGCTGGTCGCGGCCAAGCAGGCGGCAGACCAGGCCCTGCCCCAACTCGACCCAGTCAACCGCGATGCCGTTCTGCACCAGCTCGCAATCTGTGAAGGCTCCGACTGGTTCTGGTGGCTGGGCGAATACAACGCGGCCGACACCGTGGCCGATTTCGAACGCCTCTACCGCCTTCAGCTTGCCCGCCTGTACCGCATGATCGGCCAGCCTGAGCCGGAATATCTCGATACCGTGTTCGCCCGTGGCGGCGGCGATCCTGCGCTGGGGGGAGCGATGCGGCCGGGGAATCAATAGGAAGCGTCTGTCTCCCCTCGCCCTGCTTGCGGGGAGAGGGGGTGAGGGGTAAGCGCCAAGTGCATTAGATATTCAGATGACTATTGGCCGGGGGTTGCCCGACAGTAAGTGACTTTCTCTTGTTTGGCCAAGAGGAAGTTCACCAAAAAGCAGGGGCCCTGCGAGCAGGGAGCAGGGTTCCCGCTTGCGGGATGTGACCGTCCGCGAGTCTGGGCCGAACGCCGGTGTCGCAGGGCCACATCCGCCTCCCTTCGCTGGCCTTCGGCTCTCCGCAGCCGACAGCCTCAAGCCGGGCAGCTCAGAGTGGGGACTCTGGCCGTTTGGTATATTTCATTCAATGCAGAATGATCTTGGTTGAGCCTATAAGGAGACGCTGTGGCAAAGGAAAAAGAGGACGAGGGCGCGAAATTCGTTCGTTACTTCGGACCGTTGCTGCATGCACTTCGTGGTCTGGGTGGATCGGCGAAAGCTGACGAGGCTGTAGATCGGGTAGCTGAAGACCTGAAGCTTTCAGATGACGTATTGAATGAGGTACTTCCGTCGGGCGGGTCGCGTTTCCGCAATCAAGTCGCCTGGGCGCGGTTTTATCTTGTGCGTGAAGGACTTCTTGACTCTTCCAAGCATGGCGTGTGGAGCCTGACAAACAAGGGCTTTGAAACATCACTTACGAATGAGCAGTCGCGACAGATCTTCCTCAAGTGGGTCAAGATCTTTCAGGAACAGCGAAAGCTCAAAGGGAAAATTGAGCCGGCTGCCGAACAGGTCGCCGAAGGGACTGGTTCAGTATCAAAGGACTATCGGGAGGAAGTACTTGCCCTCTTACTCAAACTCCCGCCCGAAGGATTTGAACGACTTGCGCAGCGCATTCTTCGAGAGGCAGGCTTTACCCAGGTCGTGGTCACGGGTCAAAGCGGTGACGGTGGGATCGATGGGTTTGGAACACTACAGGTCAATCCGCTTGTTTCTTTCAAGGTGCTTTTCCAGTGCAAGCGCTACCAGAAGTCGGTTCCACCCTCTCACGTTCGCGATTTTCGAGGCGCAATGGCAGGTCGCGCTGACAAGGGAATCATCGTTACCACAGGGTCCTTTACCGCGGAAGCGCGAAGAGAGGCGACGCGTGACGGTGCTCCGGCAATCGAACTTCTTGATGGAGAGAAGTTGCTAGATATGCTTGAAAAGTTGGAGCTCGGGCTCAAGCCTGTCACGACGTACGAAGTGGAGCACGCATTCTTCAAGGAATTCGAGGCGTAACTGGACGAGCAAGGGTCGAGATTGTTTTCCTCCCCTCTGAGCTGCCGCAGACGGCAGGCTCAAGCCGGTTAACAGCAATGCGGATGTTTGAGCTTCGCTTCCTTTGAAATTAATAGCGAAGCGAGTTTCCGCATTGCCCGGCTTGAGCTTAGCGGCTGCGGGAAGCCGAAGGCCAGCGAAGTGGGGTGCCCTCTTCTTTCGCCCCTTTCTTCTGGGCAAGCAGAAGAAAGGGGCCAGCCGCCGGGCTGCCCCCCCGGCCAAACGCCGTTTGCGCACGAATATCACCGGCAAGGATGGATGCGCTGGCCCCGCACCCCCTCCCCTCCCCCAAACGGGGCGAGGGGCACGAGATGCCCGCCGGCTGACCAGCATTTCCCATAGCCCCAACGCGGTTACACCGCCTCCACCTTTGATCTAGATTGTTAGTTCATGGGCGCGAAGCGCAACGCTTGGTGCGTGCCCCAGGATCGAACAAAGGAGACCATTATGAGCGGAGTACGGGTACTGGTGGGCACACGCAAGGGCGCGTTCATTCTTGAATCGGACGGCAAGCGCCAGAAGTGGGAGGTGAGCGGCCCACACTTCGGCGGTTGGGAAATCTACCATCTGAAAGCCTCGCCGGTCGACCCGAACCGGCTCTACGTATCGCAATCGAGCAGCTGGTTCGGCCAGGTGCTGCCGCGCTCCAGCGACGGCGGCAGGACGTGGGAAACCGTGGGCAACAAGTTCGAGTACGAGGGCACACCCGGCACTCACCAGTGGTACGACGGCACGCCGCGTCCCTGGGAGTTCAAGCGAGTGTGGCATCTCGAGCCCTCGCTGACCGATGCGAATACCGTCTACGCCGGGGTGGAGGACGCGGCCTTGTTCCGTACGACCGACGGCGGCCAAACCTGGCAGGAACTTGCCGGACTGCGCAGCCACGATTCGGGGCCGCGCTGGGCGCCCGGCGCCGGCGGCATGTGCCTGCACACCATACTGCTGGATCCGAGCAACCCGGAGCGACTCTTCATCGCGATCTCGGCCGCCGGGGTGTTCCGCAGCGATGACGCCGGCGAGACCTGGCGGCCGATCAATCGCGGTCTGCGGTCAGAATACATTCCCGATCCGACTGCCGAAGTCGGGCATTGCGTGCACCGCATCGCCATGCACCCATCGCGCCCTGAAGTGCTGTTCATGCAGAAGCACTGGGATGTGATGCGCAGCGACGACGCGGGCGAGCTATGGCACGAGGTCAGCGGCAACCTGCCGACCGACTTCGGCTTTGTGATCGACGTCCACGCGCACGAACCGGACACGATCTATGTCATCCCGATCAAGAGCGACTCTGAGCATTACCCGCCCGATGGCAAGCTGCGCGTCTACCGCAGCCGGACGGGGGGAAACGAATGGGAGGCGCTCACCAATGGCTTGCCGCAGCGGGATTGCTACGTCAACGTGCTGCGCGACGCGCTGGCCGTGGACTCGCTTGATGCATGCGGCATATACTTCGGCACCACCGGTGGACAGGTCTACGCGTCGGCCGACGGCGGAGACAACTGGGCCCCCATCGTGCGCGATCTTCCGGCCGTGCTGTCCGTGGAAGTGCAGACGCTGCCATGATCCGGGTCGTGCTTCCGCATCAGTTGCAGATTCTTGCGCGGGTCGATGCCGAGGTACAGCTCGAGGTTGATGGCCCCATCACCCAACGATCGGTGCTGGACGCGCTCGAAGCGCGCTATCCGGAATTGCTTGGGACGACACGTGACCACGCCACGCAGCAGCGCCGTCCGATGGTGCGGTTCTATGCCTGCCAGGAGGATTGGTCCCATCAGCCGCCGGACGCCCTGTTGCCCGACGCAGTCGCATCGGGTGCGGAGCCTTTCCTCATCGTATCGGCCATCGCGGGCGGCTAGCCTGGATGCGCGCATCGAGCGGCGGCTCTTCGACCGACCCTGAGGCGTGCATTGAGTGACGAAACATCATGACAGCTTCCATCCTCGTCAAGGCGATGGTGCTTTGGTTGCTGTTGGCGGTTTTCGCGGTCCTGAATGGAAGCTTGCGACAGTACCTCCTCGTTCCGCTATTGGGACCCTCCACTGGGCTGCGCCTGAGTGGCGCGATGCTGTCCGTCATCATCCTTCTGCTGTCATGGTTGACCCTGTCATGGTATGGGCCGCTGCGGAGCTACCAGTATTGGCTCATCGGATGCGTGTGGCTGGTCATGACCCTGTTGTTCGAGTTCGGCTTTGGCTATTTCATTGCGCACAAATCCTGGGCCGAGTTGCTTGACGCCTACAACCTGTCAAATGGCAATCTCTGGAGCTTGGTCCTGCTTGCAACCCTGGTCTCTCCCCGGCTTGCAGCGCGGCTGGGGCGTTATGTCTAGCAAGCGTGCTAAGCGGATCAGAAAGGCGGCTCTTCACACCGCGCCCTTGCTCGCCGCCTGATCGAGCCAAACTTCCAGCAGGGGGGCATGGATGGCGGAGGCGGGGATCGGCTCACCGCGTTTCCAGCGCGCCACGGCATCGGCCTTGGCCGCCCCGGTCACGACAAAAATCACTTTGCGGCTGTGGCTCAAGCGCTGTGCCGAGAGACTGACTCTCTGTTCCGGTGGCTTCGGGGCATTGAATACCGCCAGCGCGGGCGGCGCCTGCTTGCCTGTTCCCCAGTCATGGCCGGGGAACAGGCTGGCGGTGTGGCCGTCCTCTCCCAGCCCCAACAAGGTCAGGTCGAACGCGCCTTTGGGCAGCACCTCGGCGTAGCGCCGTGCCGCCGCATCCGGCCCCCAGCCGGCGCTGGATATGGGGTGCACGTTGGCACGCGGGAGGGAGACCCGATGCAGCCAGACGGCCCGCGCCATGCTGTCGTTGCGTTCTGGATGGCCGAAGTGGAAACAGCGCTCGTCTCCAAAATAGATGTGCCAGCGGCTCCAGTCTGCCGGCGCTTCGGCCAGTTGCGCATACGCCTGGCGCGGCGTGGTTCCACCCGCCAGCACCAGGACAAAGCGCCCCCGCTTG
>DASQBT010000094.1:0-4212 GCA_035635075.1 Thiobacillaceae bacterium
TATCGGCCATCAGGGTATAAACCTGCCTCATGGCCTCACCCCTCAGAATTGGCCGAAGGAGTCAGGAAATCTCTGCAAGTCAATGATTTCGCAAAGGTATACATTATACGAAGCACTGCAGGGATTTCCCAGGCTAACTGCGCAAAGACCAATCAGGGTAAATCAAGCGGCAGCCCCATGAAAACGCAAGGCCTCTTCTACATCCACCGCAACGATGCGCGAAACACCCGGCTCATTCATGGTCACTCCTGCCAAGTGATGCGCCATTTCCATGGTGATGCGGTTGTGGGTGATGAACAGGAACTGGGTGTCGATGGACATGCGCTTCACCATATCGCAGTAACGCATAGTGTTCGGGTCGTCCAGCGGAGCGTCCACTTCATCCAGCAGGCAGAACGGCGCGGGGTTCAGCTTGAATAGCGAGAACACCAAAGAAAGCGCGGTCAGCGCTTTCTCTCCCCCCGACAGCAGATGAATGCTGGAATTACGCTTGCCGGGAGGCTGGGCGACGATCTGGATGCCTGCATCCAGCAGGTCATCGCCGGTAAGCACCAGTTCTGCATGACCCCCGCCAAATATCTGCGGAAACAGTTCAGCCAGGTAACTGTTGACCTCATTGAAGGTTTGTTTGAGCAGGCCGCGGGTTTCCAGGTCGATCTTGCGAATAGCGGCTTCCAGGGTTTGAGTGGCCTCCAGCAGGTCGCTGTGCTGATTGCTCAGATATTCATCCCGCTTGCGAGCCTGCTCAAGTTCATGCAAGGCTGCGAGGTTGACCGGACCTAGATCCGCGATGGCCCCGTTCAACCGAGCAAGCTCAGTTTGAAGATTGCCGGCACGAGGATTATCACGCTCAAGCCGAAGCCTCAGCGCTTCCTGATCGGACTGCACTTCTTTGAGCTGGCCGTCGAACTGGGTCTCCGTCATCAGCAGTTCCTGATCCTTGAGGCGCAACTGCTCCATCCTCTCCCGCAGCGGGCTCAAGCTTTGTTCGCAGATGATGCGTGCCTCATCCTCCGCGCGCAGTCGATTGTTCAGGTCTTCCAGATTGTTACGGAAATTACTTAAGGCCGACTCCTTGACAATACGGTTATCGAGCGCTAATTGAAGCCCGCTTGACAGAGGTACATCGTCCATTTGCGAAAGGTCCAGTCTGGTTCGGACCAAACTTTCGGCCACCCCGGCGCTTTCTTCGCTAATTACCTTAAGTTGCTCAGTCAATTCATTGAATTTGATATAACAAGTTGTGCAAGTGTGCTGTGTTTCCTGCAGGCTGCGTTCTGCCAGGCGCTGCCTTTCCCTCGCTTCGGAAAGGGATCTGTCGGCGCGGTCTCGGCCCTGTCGGGCTTCAAACACCCGTTCACGGGCAAACTCAATTTGGTTGCGGTGCTCTATCAACCTATGCTCAGCCGCCTCAGCGTCGGCCTTCTCGCTAGTTAACTGACCTTCGACCTCAGCCAACTCGAGTTCGATCTGATTGCGGCGCTGGGTAATGCGTTCCAGGGCCTGCTGCAGGCGAACCACTTCCATCTGTGCAGTATGTTGGCGATTCTGGGCTTGACCCGCCTGATGGCGCAATTGCTGTATCAATTGCTGGGCCGCGCTCATTGCTGTGCCGGCGGCCTCCAAAGCGGCCTCCAGCCTGGCCGCCTGGGCCTTGTGCTGATTGGTTGTGTGCTCGAGGCGTTCGATGTCCCGACTTCGGGCCAGCACGCCTTCAACAGGCGTATGGGGGCCGTGGAAAGTAACGCTATGACGGGTCAGCACATGTCCTTGGCGCGTTACGATGCGTTCGCCCTCTGCGAGACTTTCCTGCATCGATTTGGCCTGTCCATGCGAATCCGCCACCTTGACACCAGCCAGCCATTCGGCCAATGCGCCCTCCAGCGCCGGATTCTTGATCTGAATCTTGTCCACCAGGCCGGGCGCTCGCCCCGTCTTGCTCCCAGAAGAAACCAAGGTCAGCCGCGCCGGTGGTGGGGCGTCGAACCAGTTCGGCAGGGTCTCGGCTTCAAGAGCCTGCAGACGTTCGCGCAGCAAGGCCTCCACCGCGGCTTCCCAGCCGGGTTCGACGTCAATCTCATCGAACAATCGGGCCTTCGAACCCAATCCTTGGCTGTTCAGCCAGAGGCCCAACTTCTCATCCGCCCTCAAGCTGTCCTGTAATTTCTTCAGCGCCGCCAGTTCCGCGTCTGCCAGATGCAGCGCCTGTCTGCAGCGGTCCAGATCCTGGTTGGCTGCGGTGCGCGCGGCCTCCAGTTCGGGCCATTGCGCTTCCTTCTGTTCCAGTTCCGCCTTGATTTGGTCAAGGGAGGCGGCAAGATTGGCCGCTTCCACTTCCTTTGCCGAAAGCGCTGCCGCATCGGGGCGAGGCAGGCTGTCCCGTTCCTGGCTCAAGCGCCGCTGTCGTTCATCCAGTTGCTGGATCAGTTTGCGCGCGTGCGCCAGATGAGTCTCATCCACTTGCCGGGCTTGTTCCGCCTGTGACAGTTCGCGCTGGGCTTCGGCGACAGCCTGTTGCGCGGTCTTGAGCGCTTCCTCGCGCGCGGGCAGTTGGGCATTCGCCCGTTCCAAACCCTGCTCCGCGGCACAGAGCAGGTCGGCTAATCCGACCTTCTTCTGCGCCCATTCCGCCAAGGCCGCTGCGGCCGTTTCGCCACGCTCGCCCAGGTGGGCTTGCCTCTGTTCCAGATCCTGGAGCTGCTCTTGCAGGCGCTCGCGGCTCTCTCGCAGGTGCTTGAACTCCTGCTCGATTCGGGAGACCTCAGCCTGAGCCGCATAGAACTCACCCTGCAAGGTGTTATATGTGTCCTGCGCTGCATAATGCTCGGTACGAGTGTGTTCCAGGTTCTTCTCAATTTCCCGCAGACGCGAGGTTTCCGCTTCAAGCCGGTTGCCAGCTTCCCCCAGATCCCGCGCCAGTCTCCCGCGAGCCGACTGGGCGTCGCGCTTTTTAACATACCAGAGCATTTGCTGAGCCGCACTGAGATCAGTCTGATGTTGCTTATACTGTCGAGCAACTTCCGCCTGTGCGGCCAGCTTTTCGATCTGGGTCGTGAGCTCTCGCCGGATGTCCTGAACCCGGTTCAGATTGTCCCGCGCATCCTTGAGCCGAGCTTCAGTCTCCTTGCGTCTTTCCTTGTACTTGGAAATCCCCGCAGCCTCTTCCAGGTACGCCCGCAGTTCTTCCGGTTTCGCCTCGATGATGCGGGAAATCATTCCCTGCTCAATGATGGCGTAGGCCCGCGCGCCGAGTCCCGTGCCGAGGAAAAGGTCGGCCACGTCCCGGCGCCGCACGTGGATGTTGTTGATGTAATAAGTGGATTCGCCATTTCGGGTCAGCACTCGTTTGACCGAAATTTCCGCATACGTCGACCATTGGCCGGCTGCCTTACCCTGGCTGTTGTCAAACAGCAGTTCGACCGATGCGCGGGATACCGGCTTGCGCGCGGTGGAGCCATTGAAGATGACATCCTGCATGGACTCGCCGCGCAAGTGCTTGGCCGACGATTCTCCCATTACCCAGCGGACGGCGTCGATCACATTGGACTTCCCGCAGCCGTTGGGGCCGACAACTCCGGTCAACTGGGCAGGGATGGAAATTGTGGTGGGGTCGACAAAGGACTTGAAGCCGGCAAGCTTGATGGATGTGAGGCGCAAGGTATTTCCCTGAAGTGTGGTCTCGTCTGAATCGCCGCAGGCTTGCGTCTTCGCAAAGTCCTCATTGCGAGCCGCAGCCCGGGCATTCCAGTCATTTATAATCAGCAGACCCAGCGTGAAACGATCTTCATCATCTGCTCTGCCAATCTTACTACGACCCAGCCATGCCCTCCTCCCCTTCCAAAACGCTTGAAATCTTCCCCAATCCAAAACCTGAGCGGGATTTTCATATTCACATGGAAGTTCCTGAATTCACGTGCCTCTGCCCCAAGACCGGTCAGCCGGATTTTGCTGTGTTGTACCTGGATTACATCCCGGACAAAACCTGCGTTGAGCTGAAGAGCCTCAAGCTCTACATTTGGTCGTTCCGCAGCGAGGGGCATTTTCATGAGGACGTTACCAACCGCATCCTGGACGATCTGGTCAAAGCAACCAAGCCACGATTCATGCGTTTGACCGCCAAATTTTATGTCCGTGGCGGCATTTTCACCCACGTGGTCGCCGAGCATCGCAAGAAAGGCTGGAAGCCTCAGCCAAAAGTGGAATTGAGCGCGT
>DASQBT010000095.1:0-4970 GCA_035635075.1 Thiobacillaceae bacterium
CGTGCCAACAGGGTTATGGCCGGTTGGCCGGGCGCGAGCAGCAGGCTCTGGCTGCGCACGAACTGAGCGCGCTCGACGCCGGGCGTGGCAGCGATGCGTGCCTGCTGTTCAGGCGTCAAGAAGCCGGTTTCTCCGGCAGAAAAACGCAGATAGAGGTCGGCCGGCAGCATGTGTATCAGCCACACGTCGAGCGACTGGCGAAAGGATCCGACCATAATGAGCATAGCCACCATCAGGCCGAAGCTGGTGACGATGGCGCTGATGCTAATCGCAACCTGCCGCGGCGTCGCCTGCAACTGGGCAATTGCCAGCATCGCCGGCGGGAAGCGCCACACCGGCACTCGCTGCAAGAACACAGTTGCGAGCCAGGGCATGAGAAATATCGTGCCTAGCAAAATCAGCGCAACAGCGGCATAGCCGAATACCGGCAAGCCGCTGATCGGGCGCGCCTGCGTTAGGATGAGTCCTAATGCGGTCAGCGCCGCACCTGCCCAGGTGGTGTGCAGTTTTTCCAGGCCCTCCTCTTCATCGCCTGCCCGGAGCGCTAAAGCCGGCGCGCGCCTCCCGGCCTCGATCGCCGGGAGGGCGGAACCGGCCATGGAAAATGCCGTGCCAAGCAACCAGAATGCGGCCAGCGCGACGGGGTCTATGTGCAGTTCGGGAGAGATGGTGCGGAAATAGCCCGCGCCAAGGTCGGCGCCGAAATGCTTAAGCACATAGGCGGAGAGCGCACAGCCGAGCGCCACGCCTAACGTCGAGCCGAGCATGCCAATCAACGCGCCCTCTGCAATCAGCATTCTGGTCAGTGCCGTCGATGTCAGCCCCAACACCCGCAGCAGGGCAAACTGGGCACGTCGGCGCAAGATCGACAGTATCTGGGTGGAGAATACCAAGAACGCCCCGGTGAACAACGCAACCAGCGCCAGCATGTCAAGATTCAGCCTGTAGGAACGCGATATATCGGCGCTGCGTTCTGCATCCGCATCGGGCGTCACCGCCTCTGCGCCCGCGGGAAGCAAGGCTGCGAGCCGACGCCGGAAGCTTCCGATATCTATGCCGGGACGCAGGCGAAGGTCAATGCGGTTGATTCGCCCCAGACGCTGCAGGCGCCACTGAGCCGAAGCAATGTCCATGACGGCGACCCGCTGTCGGTATGCACCCGGTGGCAGCAGGCCGACAACCTTCAATTCGATGCCCGAGGTGCCAACGTTAATCCTCAGCGCATCGCCGGTTTTGAGGCCCAGCCAATCGGCGGCAGCGTGACTCAAAAGGAGTGCTTCTGGATTGAAAAGATCGGTGACTGGGTTTTCCGATGCCGCGAAGAATTCGGGTTGAACCTGCGCAGCGCGAAAAGGATCGAGTCCGATGATCGTGAGCGTATCCTTGCGTCCGGCGATTTGAACTTCGCCTTCAATGGCAGGGCTCGCCGCTTGGACTTCCGGCAACTGCGCGATGCGCGGATACACCGACTCGTCAAAGCCGGCGCGTGGCCCGCGGACCAGCAAGTCAGCCGACCCGACCAGGCTATGTCTCGCAAGCTTGAATTCGTTGAGCGCGCTGGTGTTGATGAGGTGCACGGCGACGCCGAGCGCGACGCCAAGTACCACACCGACCAGCGCCAAGACGAAACGCCCGGGATTTTCGCGCAACGTGCCTGTGGATACCGCATTGACTGCGAGCGCGAATGACGCGACCGACATCAAAGTTCCATACGCTGCTGCAAGCCATCGGTGGTTAGCACATAGACGCGGTCTGTGGTGGCCGCGGCAGCAACAGAGTGGGTGACGAGGATGCCTGCACCCGCATTGCGCATGATCTGCTCGCGCAGCACCCGCAGTACCTGGCGGGCGCTGTCGGTATCCAGATTGCCGGTCGGTTCGTCGGCGAGCACGAGCTGCGGACGATGTACCAGTGCGCGCGCGATAGCCACGCGCTGCAGCTCTCCGCCCGACAATTCGCGCGGATAGGCTGCGGCAAGTGCCGCTATGCCGATGGCCTCGAGCATTTCACCCGCCAGCTCTGAGCTTTCGTCCGGCTCCGCGCCGCTTAAGGCAAGGGGCAGCAAAATATTCCGCATGACCGTCAAATGTGGCAGCAGGTGGAAAGCCTGGAATACGAACCCCATGCGGTCGCGCCGCAGCAGGGTGCGGGCGGTATCGTCGAGTGTGGTGAGTTCCGTGCCGTTGAGCGTAATGCTGCCGCCATCTGGCAGGTCGAGTCCGGCGATCAGGTTAAGCAAAGTGGACTTGCCGACACCGGACTCTCCCATGATAGCGACGTATTCACCTGGCGCCACCTCCAGGTTAATGTCTCGCAGCATGAGGCGGCTGCGCGGACCACTGTAAGCTTTGTCGAGGTGACGAATCCTGAGCATGGGGTTCTGGTACGGAGTTGTGTTGGGTCCGCGTCGAGGGCCCTTTCATTCTGTGGCGCACCTGAGATCAAATTCAACTTACGTTATTGCATAGGGCCGTGTGCAGGGCGACGTCATAAAGTGTAGCGTTAATGCTGCTCACCGGACATCCTTGCGTACAATCAAGGTGAGATCTGGCCTTCTCCTGTGCGCTCCATCATCGCAAGCGAGACCCCCAAACGCGCCTCCGCACAACTCATCGCGGAAATCGTGGATGATGTGCTGCAACAGTTAAAGGCGCCAGAACCCGAGCGGCCTCCTCCGGTCAAATGTGAGAGGGACCTCCAGGCTGATAAGGCATCTATCGCTTCCTGGGGGCGTTCCTGCGTGATATTTGGCACTAAACACGAGGAGGCAGCCATGATCAGGAAGCTGAAGACCGGAGAGTTCCGGCTCTATTCAAGAAAGAAGGATCCCAGGACCGGCAAGAGCCGGAACCTGGGCACATTCAAGACGCGTGAGGCGGCCGAAGAGCACGAGCGGGCGGTCCAGTTCTTCAAGCATCAACATTGAAACGCCGCCATCATGGGGGCGCTTAAAAGCTCGAAGTGCTTCTGCCAGCGGCGAGCGTTGGTCGCGTGACGCAGACCAGCAATGTTTTGGATCTCGAAGCCGGAGTGTTCAGCTTTGAAGATCCACGCAAGATTGCTGCGTCGCTGAAGGCCTCAGCCGAGCGCCGGCTTCATCAAGCATAGTCATGACGTGGTCATGGGCGCTCGCGACCCCGCCTATGCATTGATGAGACTGGCGCGCCCGCGAAGGCCATTTTCGGCCGAAAATAGCAGATGGTCATGTTCGTTGAAGTTAACACTGCCGCCCAAGTTGAACCCCGTTGTTTCGCCTTGGCCAACCACCTCTTCGGTCCGGTGGGATATCTCGGCCCCAAGCGTCAGGTGCGGAGAGAGATCTTTTTTGGATTTACCCTCGGGTACTTGTTGGCAAGGCCATGGAAGATCCATTTCGGCCGCCTCGATTGGTCTGCTCTCTGTCGCAGTGAGTCGCATCATTTAGCCGTAACGATCCTTGTCATCTGTTCGCGCATCGCTTTGCTGCCTTGTCTACTTGCGACGAGGCGCGCGAAACGTAACTCCGGAGACCCGCATGATTTTCAGACAGCTGTTCGAACCCATTTCCAGCACCTACACATATCTCATCGGCTGTGAGGACACGGGTCAGGCGCTGCTGATCGACCCGGTATTGCCGACGTGGGAGCGCGATCTGGCTGAAGTCCGGGCGCTGGGTATGACACTCGCCTACACGATTGAGACGCATATCCATGCCGACCACATCACATCGGCGAAAAAGCTCAAGGAAATGACGGGCAGCAGGATTGCCGGGCCGGCACTCGACGGGTTGCCGTGCACCGATCTCGGCATCGTCGACCAGCGGGTATTCAAAATGGGGTCTGTGGAACTGGCGCCGCTGCACACGCCTGGCCACACCGACAACCACTTTGCCTACTACCACCAGGGGCGGATCTACAGCGGCGACGCCCTGCTGATCGATGCCTGCGGCCGCACCGATTTCCAGAATGGCGATGCAAGCTTGCTGTATCAATCGGTACGCGGCAGACTGTTTTCGTTTCCGGACGATACGCTGGTGTATCCGGCGCACGATTACGATCGGCGCCGCGTTACGACCATCGGACAGGAGAAGGCGCGCAACCCGCGCCTCGGCGGCGAGCGCACGCTGGAAGAGTTTGTGAAGCTGATGGGCGAGCTCAAGCTCGCTTATCCGGAGTTCATCGATTACGCGGTGCCCGGCAACCTCGACTGCGGTACGTGTCCATCCGGCGTACCCGAGCATTTGCAGGAATACTGCGCACAGATGGAAAGTAGCCGCCAGGGCTGAACCCAAGACCGCAGTTGAGCGCTTGAAAACAACAAGAAGAGGGGCTGTCGCCCACTGAGTCAAAGCGGGGATTACTTCACTGAATTACTTCTGGCGACGCGCCACCTGACGAGTGCATTTGGCGGTGTCCCTGCGATCGCGCGCGCCATGAAACTCAACGCCCGTACACTCTACCGCACGCTTTCCAAGCCACGAGCGGCAATCCGAGGCTGCATACGTTCACATCGCTCCTGAAGGCATGGGCATGCGCATCGCCATCGCCCCGGTGAAGTCTTCCGTGAAGGCACGCGTACGCCGGCGCCTGGTTGAGAAAGCGCCGTAAGAAGCTGCAAATCGGGATAGGGCGGTTAGGAAACCTAACCGATTCCCCTCACGCACCGCCCGGCATGCGAGTCCACACCGGGTGGTTCGAGAAGTTAAGGCATTAGAGCCGGGGAACGCCGAGCCAGTCGAAATAGGCATTGGGCGTATACGGTTCAACTCAAGCCGGCTGCGATGCGCGCCCCATGCGGATGGCGGGCAAGATCACCCCGATGACGATCCCCGGCGCGAGCCGCCGGTGGAGAGCACGCTGAACCAGGTCATTGTGTCCATCTGTCAGCCCTTGTGTTTGGGGATTGCAGTGCGCCGGCCATAGACCAGCGCCGACGTGCAAAATGTAGGCTACGCCAGGGCCCACATTCGATGCGGCATACGAGTAGACTAC
>DASQBT010000096.1:0-3273 GCA_035635075.1 Thiobacillaceae bacterium
CGAATGGAGGCAAAATGCGGCGCGCCGGCAATAGTGATCCATTGCCAGGCGCTGCAACGCCTCAGGTGCCGGCCCTGGCCTTAACCCGAAGGCCCGGATGCCTGCGGGCGTTTATGCCCTCCAGGGTACATTGCCGCGTTGCGGGTGGCTCGTGGAGAATGGCTATCGTTCGCCGCCCGCGCCTTGCACCGTATCCCGCAGGCAAGCGGCGCGGGGCATGATTTCTACTGGAATAGGCTCTACCCATGTCTGATACCCCGGAATACAAAAGCTGGATGTGCCTGATCTGCGGCTACATTTATCATGAGGAAACGGGTGCGCCCGACGACGGCATTCCGCCCGGCACGCGCTGGGAAGACGTGCCGATCAACTGGACCTGCCCCGATTGCGGCGCGCGCAAGGAGGACTTCGAGATGGTGACGTTTTAGGGGACTTTGTTGATTTCATTCAAGAAAAGTCCGGGCTTTGACGTTATTGCGAGGGACATGGATCGGTTATGAAAACGCGCGCCGCCATCGTGAGGCAACCTGCCGATCGTGGAATGGACGGTGTTGAAGAATAAGGTTTAATTAGGAGGCGATAATGATTATGCGGTGGATTTCAGCATGGGCCCTGCTTGTTTTTTCGGCAAGCGTGTGGGCGGTGTCCCCCTATGTCCAGGGGGATTCGGTGGTGGGTGGGAACGTACAGGCGGCGGCGACCGCCGTCGAGGCCAAGCTTAAGCGGGGCGGTTTCAAGGTGATCGGCAAGTATTTCCCTCAAACCCTGGCGGGGTATGGCGTGGTGGTCGCCACCGACGAGGCGATGCTCGACGAAGTGGGCTCGGTCGGCGGCAATGCCATCCTGGGCGCGGCGATTCGCGTGGGCGTGAAGGCAGACGGCACAGTGACATACACCAACCCGGACTACTGGTATCGCGCCTATTTCCGCAAGGCATTCGCCAAGAAAGAGGAGGCAGTGAAGGCTTTGCAGGGCCGCCTGCGGGATGCGCTGGGTGAGGGCAAGGGGACGGGCGGTGACGAGACGGCCGGCAACTTGGTCAACTACCGCTACATGATCGGCATGGAGCGCCTGGATTCGCCGAAGAACAAACTGGCCGAGTACGGCAGCTTTGCCGAGGCGGTGAAGACCGTGCGTGAGAACCTGGCCAAGGGCGTGGGCAAGACTTCCAAGATCTACGAGATCGTGATGCCGAACCAGAAGCTGGCCGTGTTCGGAGTGGCGATGAACGACGGCGAGAACAGCGACGGCAGCTGGATCAAGAAAATCGACATGCAGAACAGCATCGCCGGCCTGCCCTACGAGATTTATGTGGTCGACAAGGAGGTGGAGTCGCCGCATGGCCGTTTCCGCATTGCCCTGGCGTTCCCGGATGTGGGGATGGGACAGTTCATGCGTATCTCTTCTCTGCCCAATACCATAGTCGAAACCATGAGTGCGGTGGCCGGGGTGGACAAGAAATCCAGCGGGGAGTCCTGGCAGCAGTAAACCGTCCCTGCAGAGTTGCCAAAAAGGGCTACCGTCTTGGGTGCGCGCACTAAAGAAGCCCGGACCGCTGCCGTAATGTTTACCACACAGGCGGGTGGCACGTGCCGCTCGCTCGACGACCCTGCTGGAGAAACGTGTGGATAACGAAGCATTGAAAGGCGTCAAGGTGATGGTCATCGATGACAGCAACACCATACGCCGCAGCGCGGAAATCTTTCTGAACCAGGCGGGCTGCGAGGTCATCCTGGCGCAGGATGGCTTCGACGCGCTATCCAAGATTACCGATCACGAGCCGGATGTCGTGTTTGTCGATATCATGATGCCGCGCCTCGACGGCTACCAAACCTGTTCGCTCATCAAGCGCAATGCCAAGTACCGCACCACGCCGGTCATCATGCTGTCGTCCAAGGACGGGTTGTTCGACCGTGCGCGCGGCCGCATGGTGGGATCGGACGAATACCTGACCAAGCCGTTTACCAAGGACACGTTGCTGACGGCGGTGCGCGAACACGCGTGCGCGGGCGCTTAATTTTCTAAAGGAGCATTGATATGGCGATCAGTCGAATTCTGGTTGTGGATGATTCCCCCACCGAACGTTTTTTCCTGTCCGAGCTGCTGGTCAAGAACGGCTATCTGGTCAGCATGGCCGAAAGTGGCGAGGAAGCCGTTGCGCAGGCCAAGCAGACTCTGCCTGACCTGATCGTCATGGACGTCGTGATGCCCGGCATGAACGGCTATCAGGCGACGCGCATGATCACCAAGGAAGATGCGACCAAGCATATCCCGGTCATCATGTGCACCACCAAGGGCCAGGAAACCGACAAGGTGTGGGGTATGCGCCAGGGTGCGAAGGCCTACCTGGTGAAACCCGTGAAGCCGGAAGACCTGCTGTCGCAAATCAAGGCGCTGGGCTGAGCTGACCACCATGGCCAAGAAATTCAACCTGCGCGAATTTCAGACCCAACTCTCGCAGCAGTTGCAGGCGGCGGCCAGCCGTGACAATTCCGGCTCGCGGCTGGGCTTTCGCGTGGGCGATGTGAACTGGCTGGTGAGCCTGTCCGACACCGAAGAAGTGATTCCGGTGCCGCCGATTGTCGAGGTGCCTGGCGCGCGGCGGTGGTTCCGCGGCGTCGCCAATATCCGCGGGAATCTGTTTGCGGTGAGCGACTTTTCCGATTTCATGGGTCAGGGCGTGACACCCGATCACGCCGACTGTCGGCTGCTGATTCCGCACCATGATTTTGGCGTGAACGCGGCCCTGCTGGTGCGCAGCACCCTGGGTCTGAAAAACATCAACCGTTACCAGTTACGTAGCGCCCACGCAGCGCATCCCTGGATTGCGCGCCAGTATGCGGACGAAGCCGGCGCCGACTGGTGTGATATGGACTTCGGACAATTGCTTGGCAATGCCGAGTTCCTCAAGGTTGAAGCGCAGATTGGCAGTTGATTGATCATTGAAACCGAGCGCACTGGCGCCGAAGAGGGGAAGGATCGGAGTGATGGATATGGCGATAACGATTAATGGTCTGAAAGGGCTGGCGGGCCGCATCACCGGGAAAGGTGGGAGCGATCAAACCAACCTGATCATGCAGAGCGTGCGCAAGCCGGCCGACAAGGAGCTTGGCAGGACGCCTCTGATTGGCCACTTGCCCCTGTAGCAGCAACTTCTTTACGCTGGCGGCACTCTTTGGGTTTCGCTGCTGCTTGCGGCAGGCTTTACCGTGTATGGCTCGGTCCAGCTCGGCAACCGCACCGGCTACGAAACACGGGCGGGTGAACTGAGGG
>DASQBT010000097.1:0-2717 GCA_035635075.1 Thiobacillaceae bacterium
GCCGCCAAAATGGGGGACAGGTCCTACGCTGGGATGATGGGCACCCGCCCGCAGACGATCGGCTACGCCGTGACGGACTCCCCGGCCGGCCTCGCGGCGTGGATGCTCGGCCATCCAGGGTTTTCGCATTGGACGTACAGCCGCAGCGACCCCGAAAAATCCCCGGACGAGGTGCTGGACGACATCACCCTGTACTGGCTGACGAACACCGCGACCTCGGCAGGGCGGCTGTACTGGGAGTACGGCGGACGAAGCGTCACTGGTGCGGCCGCGGAGAGGACCGCCGAGATCTCGCTCCCGGTGGCCATCACGGTCTTTCCAGGGGAGAGCTATCGAGCCCCGGAGACCTGGGCCCGGCGCGCCTATCGCAACCTGATCTACTTCCACGAGGTCGACAAGGGTGGGCACTTTGCAGCCTGGGAGCAGCCGCAACTCTTTTCTCAGGAGATCCGAGCGGCGTTTCGATCGCTCCGCTAATCGTGGCCAGCAACCCCAGCAGAAAGCAATGAGACGATGGCCGCACAAACCAAAAAATCCAAAACTACTCAATAAGGAGGACACCATGAAACAATCAGACGACAAATCGCGCCGTCGCCTTCTCAAGGCGAGCTCGATGTTGGGTCTGGCAGTCGCATTCAGCCCAGGGACGATCCGCGAGGCATTGGCAGATTCGAAATCCAAACGACTCAATAGGAGAACACCATGACCACACAGGCAGCTGACAAAAACACGATTCGCCCGTTTCAAGTGACTTTTCCGGAAGCGGAACTCACCGAATTGCGCAGGCGCATCAACGCCACCAGGTGGCCGGAACGGGAGACGGTCACCGATGCAACGCAAGGAGTACAGCTCGCGACAATGCAGGCACTCGCAAGCTATTGGGCGACAGAGTATGACTGGCGCAAGATCGAGGCAAAAATGAACGCCCTTCCCCAGTTCATCACCGAGATTGATGGGCTGGACATTCACTTCATTCACGTCCGTTCAAAACACGAAAATGCGTTGCCGCTGATCGTTACGCACGGATGGCCCGGCTCGATCATCGAACAGATGAAGATCGTTGATCCGCTGACCAATCCCACCGCACACGGCGGGAGTGCGTCGGACGCTTTCGATGTAGTGATCCCGTCCATGCCGGGCTACGGGTTTTCAGGCAAACCGACCACTCCCGGCTGGGATGAAGCTCACATCGCACATGCCTGGGCCACGTTAATGAAGCGTCTGGGATACACGCAATTTGTGGCGCAAGGCGGTGATTGGGGTGCCATCATCGTCGACCTAATGGGCGTGCATGCTGCGCCGGAATTGCTCGGCATTCACACCAACATGCCTGGCATCTTTCCAGCCGACATTGATGCCGCTGCCTTTTCCGGCGCGCCGGCGCCATCGGGTCTCTCAGCCGATGAGAAGGTCGCTTACGAGCGTTTACAGTTCGTATATCAAAAGGGGATCGCCTACGGCTTCCAGATGGGCCTGCGACCGCAGACATTATACGGAATCGCGGACTCACCCGTCGGCCTGGCGGCTTATTTCCTTGACCACGACGCGCGCAGCTACGAGCTGATCGCACGCGTCTTTGAGGGAGCATCCGAAGGCCTCACGCGCGACGACATCCTAGACAACATCACGGTCACTTGGTTAACGAACACGGCTATTTCTGGCGCCCGTCTGTATTGGGAAAGGAAGGTCGGCTTCTTCAATGTCAAAGGCGTCTCCATCCCGGTTGCCGTGAGCGTCTTCCCTGACGAACTCTATCCTGCTCCACGGAGCTGGGCGGAGCGGGCGTATCCCAAACTGATCCATTACAACCGGCTCCCCAAGGGCGGCCACTTTGCGGCCTGGGAGCAGCCACAATTCTTTTGCGAAGAGGTCCGCGCGGGATTCCGTTCACTGCGGTCAAGCGCGGCCAAGTCAGCCGCATGAGGGGATCTTAGTGCTTGCCAGCTAACTGTTCGCAAAGCACATCGAGCTTCGATGACCCAGCAGAGGTAACCGTAGGCTGCTGATCGAAGCAATCACCATTTTCGATTCATGAACGTACCAGGAGGAAAAAATGGCAACTTTACGTGCCATCCGCAACGATGAACCGGCCAGCGGCGCGAGCGCCGCGAGAGTCGACATGAAGCTTGAGGTGGTCGTCATCCCTGTTTCGGATGTCGAGCGCGCGAAAGCGTTCTACGCCCGGCTCGGGTGGCGGCTCGACGCCGATTTTGCCGCGGGTGACGACTGGCGCGCGGTCCAGTTCACGCCGCCCGGCTCGGGGTGTTCGGTAATCTTCGGCAAGAACGTAACTCCGGCAGCACCTGGCTCTGCCCAAGGCTTGTACCTGATCGTGTCGGACATCGAGGCCGCACGCAAAGAGCTGCTCGGTCGTGGCGTCAAGGCCAGCGAGGTCTTCCACGGCGGCAGCAGCGTGTTTGCCGGCCCTGACCAGCCCTACCTATTGGGGCGTCTCCGGGTCATCGGTCCGGACCCCGAGCATCGCAGCTACCAATCGTATGTCTCGTTCAGTGACCCCGACGGCAACGGCTGGCTGCTCCAGGAGGTGACAACGCGGCTGCCCGGACGCATCGACTCCACGACCACGAACTTCGCGTCAGCGAACGATCTGGCAAGCGCCCTGCGGCGCGCGGAGGCCGCCCACGGAGAGCACGAAAAGCGTACCGGGCAACGCGACGCAAACTGGCCGGACTGGTATGCCGCGTACCTGGTGGCGG
>DASQBT010000098.1:0-4812 GCA_035635075.1 Thiobacillaceae bacterium
GCGGTCAAGGCGCGGCTGCGGACCGCGCCCGCATCGGTGCGCGAGCTATGGCTGGACGAGGACCGGCGCGATACCCGCGCGCGCGATTTGCTTGCACTTGCCGAGAACAGGGGAATCGGCGCCCGGCTCGCGGACGGAGCCCGCCTGGACAAGATGGTGGGCGGCGCCCGCCATCAGGGCGTGGTCGCCAAGGTGGAAGCCCTGCCCCAGACGCACAGCCTGGAAGAGGTATTGGAAGGCATAGAAGGACCGCCCCTGATCGTGGTGTTGGACGGGGTGACCGACCCGCATAACCTGGGTGCGGTGCTGCGCTCAGCCGATGCGTTCGGCGCTCATGCCGTGATCGCGCCCAAGGACCGGGCGGTGGGGCTCAACGCCACGGTGGAAAAGGTCGCGTGCGGAGCGGCTGAAACCCTGCCTTATCTGATGGTGACCAACCTGACCCGCAGCTTGAATGAACTGAAGGACCATCAGGTGTGGACCATCGCGGCCGAGGCCGGGGCGCCTCGTAGTCTGGCGCAGATCGATGCCAAAGCGGGCATCGCCTGGGTGCTGGGCGCCGAAGGGGCCGGCTTGCGGCGGTTGACGCGGGAGAGCTGCGATGATGCCGCCCGCATTCCCATAGACGGCAGCGTGGACAGCTTGAATGTCTCCGTGTCGGCGGCTATCTGCCTGTATGAAACCATGCGTCAGAGGTCCCACCATGCCTGAATTGATGGCGCGCGCGCGTGAACTGCTGGCCAGTGCTGAACTGATTGCCAGCGAACAGATGGTGCAGGCGGCGATGGAGCGCCTGGCACAGGAGATCCGCGCCGACTTGGCGGAAAGTTTTCCGCTGGTGCTGGGGGTAATGGGGGGCGCGGTAGTGTTCACCGGCCAACTGCTGCCGCGCCTGGCGTTTCCGCTCGAGTTTGATTACCTCCACGTCACCCGCTACCGGGGCAAGACGGAGGGGGGCGCGATTGAATGGCGCGTGCTGCCGGGAAAGAGTGTGGTGGGGCGAACCGTGCTGGTGCTGGACGATATTCTCGATGAAGGCGATACCATGGCCGCTGTGGTCGGCAAGCTGCAGGACATGGGCGCCGGCCGGGTCTGGACGGCGGTATTGACCGACAAGCTGCATGGCCGCCCCAAACCCATCGCCGCCAATTATGTGGGGCTTACCGTGCCTGATCGTTATGTGTTCGGCTGCGGCATGGACGCCTACGGCCTGTGGCGCAATCTGCCCGCGATCTACGCCTTGAAGGAGTAATGAGCCGTGCTCGGCATTATCGGCGGTACCGGACTGACCAAACTGACCAACCTGCAAATCACCCACCGGCAGGTCAGGCGCACGCCTTTTGGCGAGCCATCGGGTGCCCTGACCTACGGGCGTCTGTGCGGAGAGGAGGTGGTGTTTCTGGCGCGCCATGGCTATGGCCACACCATTCCGCCGCATGAGGTCAATTACCGGGCCAATATCTGGGCGATGAAGGAACTGGGTGCGAACCGCATTGTTTCCATTGCTACGGTGGGCGGAATCCGGGAAGACTTGCGCGCGGGAACGCTGGCGGTGCCGGACCAGATTATCGACTACACGCACGGGCGGGCCGCCACCTTTGCTGTGTACGGCGAAAAGCCCGTGGTCCACGTGGATTTTACCGAGCCCTACTGCAGCACAATGCGCAAGGGCATACTGGTTGCGGCCGCGCGTGCCGGGGTGGAGGTGAAGGATGGCGGCGTGTATGCGGCGGTGCAGGGGCCGCGCCTGGAGACCGTGGCCGAGATCAATCGGATCGAACGGGACGGCGGGGACATGGTGGGCATGACCGGCATGCCGGAAGCCTACCTGGCCCGCGAGCTGGGGCTGTGCTACGGGACCATCGGGGTGGTGATCAATGATGCGGCAGGCCGCGGCATTTCCAAGAGTGGCATACACGAGGAGGACATCCGCGCCGTTATGGATGAACTGATGGCGAAGGTGCGGGCGGTCCTGGAAAAACTGGTAGTGCTGGAACATCCGGATTACTGCCCGCTCTAATTCTGCAGAAAGTGCTCAATGATTTGCTCCGTGTTTCCGTGCCGCGGTGGCGAGTAAACCGTCGCTCTAAGGGTTTGGTTTCATGTCCGTACGCGAAGTGCTCAAAATGGGCGATCCCCGGCTTCTGGCGCCGTCCAGGCCAGTAGAGGCATTCGGGACAGCGTCGCTGGCCGGCCTGATTCAAGACTTGACCGACACCATGCACGCGCTCGATGGGGCTGGGCTGGCCGCGCCGCAGATCGGGGTGAATCTTCAGGTGGTCATATTCGAAGTGGACGCCAACCCGCGTTACCCACTGGCCGAACCGGTTCCGTATACCGTGCTGATCAATCCGCGCCTGACTCCCTTGACCGAAGAGCTGGAAGATGGCTGGGAAGGTTGCCTGTCCCTGCCTGGATTGCGCGGTCTGGTGCCGCGCTACAAGAGCCTGCGCTATGAGGGCAGGGATGGCGTGGGTAATCCAATCGACCGGACCGTGGCCGATTTTCATGCACGGGTGGTTCAGCACGAGGTGGATCACCTGCTCGGCGTACTCTATCCCATGCGCATCACGGACCTGCGCAATTTCGGCTTCAGCGAGGTGCTGTTTCCAGGTCAGCCGCTCACCGACGAGTAGGCCCGGTTGTTCGGAGCTTTGCCTGACCGACGAACGGCCTAAAGGGCCGCCTGTTCT
The DNA here is from genome assembly GCA_035635075.1 of Thiobacillaceae bacterium. Lineage (GTDB taxonomy): Bacteria > Pseudomonadota > Gammaproteobacteria > Burkholderiales > Thiobacillaceae > DASQBT01. The sequence goes on from DASQBT010000098.1 coordinate 2,694, forward strand.
GCTCCGCTAATTTCAGTGAACGCTGCGCAGAGCAGCTCATAACCAGGAAAATCCGTGAATCCAAGCCAGCAATTGTCCGCCCTCGCCAATTCCATTCTGCCCGTGGATGCCGAGCGTCTGCACGGGGCTGCCGCCTTGCTGATGGCCTGCATGAGCAACTGGAGCGCGCCGGATCGCGAAGCCCGGCTTGCCATTGCGATGGAGACCAACCACGCCGTGTGGCGCGATGTGCAGGAAGCGCTCGCCAGGAACGATCTGGATCTGCCGCTGGAAGTGCGGCAAAATTTGTTGATACTGTCGGTGTATGCGGATGGCAAGCTCAGCGAGTTTGCCGAGCACCCCGGTCAGGACAGACTGGGTCCCCTGATTGCACTAACGCGCAATCTCGCGGCGACTCTGAAGGATTGGCCGGTCGCGGCCTAATCATGCATGAACTGACGCGCGCAGTGCTTCAAGCTGAGAAGATTTCCCTTTATCTTGCCGAAGAGCCGATCGGCGGAATCGTAAGCACGGGTAGCATCAAACCGGGGGAACCGCGCTCGCGCCAGCAACCGGCGGCGGACAAGCCGCGTTCTGGCCGGCCCGGCAATCGCAAAAAGCCTTCCACGCCGCGCAAGGCGCCTGCCCGCGGGCGCTACATCGACGAATACGCGCGCCCGGCTTGGTAGGAGTGCCTTCCAAGGCGCGATTCTTCCGCGTCAGGGTCGGCTATCGCGGCCTGGAGGCCGCTCCTACACGCTCAGTACAGCCAACAAATCCTGTTCGAGCGCCAGCAGCGTCCGGTGCTTGCTGAGGCTTTCCCCACGAATCAGGAACCGATCTTCCACCCGTTCTCCCAGGGTGTGGATCTTGGCGCTATAAAGATCGATGCCGTGACGCAGAAAAACCTGGGCGATGCCGTGCAGCAGCCCGACCCGGTCGCCGCAGGTGATGGAGAGGATGTGATAGCGCCCCCGTTCATCGGGCCGGATTTCCACCTGGGGTTGAATCGGAAAATGCTTGAGCCGCCGAGATATGCGCGCCGCTGGCACCGGGACCGGTGCCGTTGAAGGATCGAGGGCCCTGCCCAGTTCGTGCTCGATGAACGGGAGAAAGTCGCGGTAATGGACATCGCGTTGAGCGTCGTCCAGAACTTGAAAACTGTCCAGTGCATAGGCGTTGCGCGTGGTGTGGATCTTGGCCTCGACGACATTGAACTGGTGGCGGGCGAAAAAACTGCAAATGCGGGCAAACAGGTCGGCCCGATCGGGGCAGTAGACCAGCACCTGCATGCCTTCGCCCCCCGGTGACAGGCGCGCGCGAACCACGGTTTCGGCGGGCTTGCGTTTCTGCCACAGCATGCGCGCGTGCCAGGCAATTTCCTGGGTCTCAAAACGAAGGAAATAGCTTTCGTCCAAGCCCTTCCACAGCTCGTCCGCGGCATCGGGCGGGATTCCATACAAGGCAAGCTTGGTCCGCGCCTCATCCTGTTTGGCCTGGTAGTCGCTGTGGTCCTGCCGCCCGCTCAGATAGGCCAAAGTGAAGTGATACAGGTCTTCCAGGAGTTTGCCTTTCCAGGCATTCCACACCTTGGGGCTGGTGCCGCGTATGTCGGCCACAGTGAGTATATACAGGGCCGCCAGGCGGCGCGGCGTACGCACTTTGAGCGCAAACGCGCGGACGATGTCCGGGTCGCTGAGGTCTTCCTTTTGCGCGGTGCGCGACATGGACAGGTGTTCCTGCACCAGCCACGCGACCAGCTCGACGTCGTCCAGGGGTAAACCATGTTGGCGGCAAAAGTGGCGCGCCTCGATTTTGCCGAGTTCGGAATGGTCGCCGCCCCGTCCCTTGGCGATGTCATGGAATAGGGCGGCCAGATAAAGCAATTCCGGCTTGTCGAATTCGGCAATTAGGCGCGAGGCGAGCGGATATTCATGAGCAAATTCGGTTACGGTAAACCGGCGCACGTTTCTGAGCACGGTAAGAATGTGCTCATCCACGGTGTAGACGTGAAACAGATCATGTTGCATCTGCCCCGCGACACGGCCGAAAGCAGGAATATAGCGGCCCAGAATGCCGTAGCGACTCATTGCCTGCAGCGCCCAGCTCACGCCCTTGGGCTGCCGCAGGATGACGAGAA
>DASQBT010000099.1:0-1658 GCA_035635075.1 Thiobacillaceae bacterium
ATGGTAGTACCTGGCGTGTGGTCGGCGGACCCACCGGTCCGCCTATGCCGGATTCGTGGATCCTGGTTGAACCAGACTGCTCCCTGTCGTCACCAGTGACTGGACGAGGGAATTGCTTTTTCAGCTGCCTGCAAGTGCGGACCTGCACTTGCGATATGGCGTCATTGTGCGCCCGGGGTCTGCGGCGGGCAAGGTGTGGTGGATTCCGGGAAAAATCCGCTCAACAGAAAGCTGGGCTACGGTGCGAAGCGGCTGGTTTGGGTCGAATCCGGAACTTCTCCATTTCCAAGGCGAGTCCAATAAGACGGACATATCGGTCACTCATGCATGTCCGGTAGATGCAGGTTTACGGACCCACTTCACTTCCCGCGAAGTCATCAGCGCCGCCTGCAGCTACTTGCGTCGGCGGCGGCTGTGTTCCTTCAGCAGGACAGCCAACTGCGGTCTGTTCAGGTCGCCAATGGCTACCCGCATTGTCCATCCGAACAGCTGTTCGGATGTGAGAGTGGGCTCAATGCCATTCAGAATCAGAAACGTCAGCATGCAGTCCGCGGCAGTGCGCTTATTGCCATCGACGAACGGGTGGTTTTTGGCGAGCGACACGCAGTACTGGGCGGCGGCCTGATAAATGTCGCTCGTGTAGTCGAACGTCTGCCGTGCCTGACCCAGCGCCGACTCCAGCAAGCCCTGATCACGCAGACCGTGGCTACCACCGAAGGTATTGACCTGGTCGTGGTGAATGGCCAGAACCGCCTCCAGCGGCAGGTACTTCGGCATTGTCGGGCGTCAGGAATCCGCCAGCCGCTGGAAGGCGGCCCGATATTTCTGCAGCACTTTTTCGTGCGCCTTCATCACCGCCTCGGTCTCGGGAGTAACGGGCGTCAGAACCAACCGGCCGCTTTCCTTCGAAACCTCGAAGTTCTGCCCAGCCTTGAGATGCAGTTCCTCGACGAGCTCTGAAGGGATGGTGGTCACAAAGCTTGAACCCACCTTACGCAAGGAGATTTTGCTCATAATTTTCCCGTATATACGCGTATATATACAAAGGATAGACCGCAGTTTGTGAGGCTGTCAATCGACAGCGGTTTGGCGATGCGGCCTACAGCGCCGGCTTGTACTCGACTGCATGCGTGCGCAGCGTACGCTTGCCTAGTCGCGCTTCGGCGAGTGCCACCATGCCTTCGCCCAATTCGGCGAAAAGGTCACGTTTGGCGGCACGCGTTGTTTTGGTTTTGACGGTAGTCTTCATCAGTTTCTCCTGGCTTCGAGTTCCGCCTTGATCATTCCCTTGAGCGCCTTGCGCTGCTGCGGAGTCAGATCGGCCATCTCATCCTTGTCAACAGCGTGAAAAGCCAAAACTGGAACCCCGCATCCCACCAGTAGTAGATCACCCTCAGGCCACCACGTTTGCCCTTGCCGCGCCGGGTGCCTGCAAACCGCAGCTTGCGGAGCCCACCGGTGTCGAGGCTGACTTTGTCTCGGGCAGCGATTTCATCGTAGGTGTACGCGCGCCAGCGGCCGCTCGCACCAATTCCCTCTCCCTCAGGGAGAGGGCCAGGGTGAGGGGATTCAACCTTTTTTTATTCGCTAACCACCGTCATTCCCGCCTGCCCGCCTTCCTGCCGTCATTCCGGCCGGAGCCTGCCCCGGCATGCCTA
>DASQBT010000100.1:0-1879 GCA_035635075.1 Thiobacillaceae bacterium
TATGATTTCGCTTGCGAGTTTGCTCTTGTCCACGAACGCGAAACCGGTCGCGGATTTCCTGCGCACGATCAGCTTCATGTCCACCTGCTCACCGGCACGCAACAGGCTGCGGTCCAGGATGGCATGGGCGATGTAGGGGCCTTGCCAGCGGTTGCTGTAAAGATTGAAGCGCCAGCTCGAGATACCTTCGTTCCAATTCGACAGGACAAAGGAGAAATCGCCGTCCTTGTAAGCGGTGACGTAATACTGTCGGTCCCATTTGTTGAGACAGCCGGGCAGCGAGTCGGTCTCCGGCAGATCCTTGTCGATGCGCAGCAGACCGTTCCTGTCCGTATTGCCTTGCGCGTGGATGGCTCCGCCGCAGTCGCGGATCGCAACCCCGACGCCTTGCACCGGCCTGCCGCTATCCAGCGCGCTCACCCACACCAAGGAGGATTCCCGCCCCTGCTTGAAATGCACCGCCAGGTTTGTCACCAGCGCAGTGGCGCGCACGTGATAGGGCTGTTTTTTTCCCATCAGGGATTCGCCCAGGCGCGGGCTGGCGACCTCAACGATATGGAAGCCCGGTGTCTTGAGCGGAATGCCGATGACTTCCGTTTCGCGCTCCGGCAGCGGCTTGGGCAAGGGGAAGGCCTGAATCTTGTGCGCCGCCCCCTCCGACAGGTCCTCGCCTGAAAATGTCGCTTGGGTGTCGGGGCCCGAGGGCGCTCGCGGACGTGCGGATCCCCGCTTGCGGGGCCCCTCCTTACTGCTCGCACCCTCCGCACCGAATATCGAAGTTTCCGCGCCATAGCGGGTGACCGGGCGGTAATGTAGCGTTTCGTCGTACTCGCCGTATTCGTCGGTTTCCAATTCGCGCATGCGTTTCATCCAGGCGATGACTTCCATCGGCTTTTGCGTCACCAGTTCCTTCGCGCTCAGCACTGCGTGACTCTGGGTAAGCGGACCGGTGGCGCGCAGGGTGAGGGGCAGCATGGGGTCCGCATTCTTTTCGATCAGGCCAAAACTCGCGGCAAATTTGGCCAGGGGCGGAGCCAGATCGGTTTTAATCCTGAGCGGGAATTTGTTTGCGTTGGCGAGCACACGACCTGCGTCATCCTTGAAAGCCTTGGGCAGCTTAAGCGTGAGGGTGGTGGCCTCGGGGAACGGGCCCTTGAACTCAAGCTGCTGGGTGAATCCGCTCTTGCGGTCGTCTGCGCCGATCTGCGGCCGCCAGATCTTCTTGCCATCCGCCAGCGTGATGCGCAGCGCCTTGCCGACGGCGACCGGCGCGGTGAATGCGAGCTGCATGGGCAGGATGGGCAGGCACGGCGCTTTCGCATTGGTCTTTTCGCAGCTCAGTTTGGCTGAAAAGGCTGGGCGGGTCTTGAACGCCAGCGTTTGCATGGTGGAAACCGGCACGCCGCTGGCGGATTCAATGCCGGGTTCCCAGACCAGGGACACCTTGGCGTCCTGCGGCAGGCTGCGCGCGCACTGCATTACCACAACGGGAGCGTCGGGCCGGGTGGCCTGGCGCATGAGTTCTTCCTGAACCGTGCCGCCCGGCAGCGCGAGGCTGAACAAGCGCGTGCCTTGCCGGTCCAGCACTTCCAGATACTGGCTGAAGAAGTTGCGACTGTGTGTCAGCACGGTCTGGCGGGTCTTTGCGCCCACCAAACGCGCAGGGATTTTCTCGGCGATGCCATCGGCCACGCACCACACCCGGTCTTTCAGGCTCTCAGGCTTGAGCGGCGCATCCAGGCCCAGCACAAAAATCTGGTTCTCATCAATGGCTTCGTCGCCTTCCTCCGGCTCGGACGCGAGGATGGCGGGGCCGCCGGTGCTGAACTGGAATGACTGGGCATTGAGCGCCGCGCCGTTGAGGGTTTTGATCCCCGGC
>DASQBT010000101.1:0-14066 GCA_035635075.1 Thiobacillaceae bacterium
CCTCGCTTGTCAACGGCGCCATAGCTTTAGCTGCCCGAACGGGGCGGTGCGTGATGGAAGACAGCGCTTCGTCAGATCGGCATTCCGGGGTCGCCCCTCCCTGTTCCCCGCCGTCACCAATGCACGATGGATTCCGTCACGAAACAGGCTTGAAATCAAGGTGTGCTTTTTCATCATTTTATTGATTCCCGGAATTAGAGGTCAAAGAGTAAGCTTCTTGTCATTGCCTTGTGCTTGGAAATGCCCTCTACGCATTGGACAATACGAGAACTCAGCGCGATGGCTGCGCGCGTCCTTAATCCCCTGCCTTCTCTTTGGGTTGGGGGAGTCAATATCTGACCTCGGGTTTGAGGCTTTTGTGTAATGTGGACAGAACTCAGGAAAAATCGCTTTGCCCCCTGCAGCGGGTTTACCCTAATTGAACTGGTCGTTACTCTTGCTATCTTGGGACTGCTCGCCACGGTTGCGATGCCTTTGGTCGAGCTGACAGTGCAAAGAGCCAAGGAACAGGAATTGCGCGCGGATTTGCGCGAGATGCGGACCGCCATCGATGCATATCACGCTGCGCAGCTCGACGGCCGAATCGTGATGGAAGCCAACGGGAACGGCTATCCGCCTGATTTGAAAACGTTGGTCGACGGGGTAAAGGATGCGAGCGATGCATCGGGAAAGAAAATGCTTTATTTCCTCCGCCGCGTTCCCCGGGACCCCATGAGTAATGAGCCGCAAAGTGTGCCGCCGCAGGAGACTTGGGGCCTGCGCAGCTACGATAGTCCGCCGGACAATCCGCAGTCGGGCCGGGATGTCTATGATGTGTTTTCCAGGTCCGAGGAGATGGGCCTCAACGGCCGCCCCTACCGAGAATGGTAAAGTCCAGAGGGTTTACGTTAATCGAGCTGCTGGTGGTGCTGACGATCATCGCCCTGCTCCTCACTCTGGCCATGCCGCGCTATTTCAGCAGCCTGGACCGGGCCAAGGTGGATGCGCTGAGGCATGATCTGGCCACCATGCGCGAGGCCATCGACAAGTACTACGGAGACAACGGCCAGTACCCGGATAGCCTGAGCCAGCTTGTTGAGAAGAAATACCTGCGCGCGATCCCCCCTGATCCCCTCACCGACAGCCCGGACACCTGGGTCGTCGAGCCCCCCAAGGATGGCCAGGGCGCGGTCTTTGACGTTCGCAGCGGGGCCCGCGGACAGACTGCCGACGGCAAGGAATATGGCGAGCTTTGAGCGGCATCGGATCAGCACCGTGAGGCGCGGGGCCGCAGGATTTACCTACCTGGCGGTGCTCCTGCTGATCGCGCTGATGGGCATGGGCATGGCGGCCGCGGGAATGTTCTGGCACACACAGCTTCAGCGTGAAAAAGAGCAGGACTTGCTGTTCGCAGGCGACCAATATCGCAGTGCGATTGAAGCCTACTACAATTCGACGCCGGGCGCGGGCAAACAATATCCAACCAGCCTGAATGACTTGTTGAAGGATCCTCGCTTCCCCGGCACACGCCGCTATCTGCGCCGCCTGTATGCCGATCCCATCACGGGAAAGGCGGAGTGGGGCTTGGTCTTGGCGCCAGGCAACGGCATCATGGGGGTATATAGTCTGGGTGAGGGCGAACCGTTCAAACAGGCCAACTTTCGCTTGAAGAATGCGGAGTTTGCACACAAGCAAAGCTACGCTGACTGGAAATTCATCGTTCGGTCTGCTTCCCCCGTTGGCGGGAATCCGGTTAGCGGGAATCCGGCGCAGAACCTTCGATGATCCACGAGGTCAGCCTTAGGGCAGAAAATTTGCAATAGGTGTGTGAATGACGAAACCGACCAACTGGGCAAGAATCTATCCAGGAGAAAGGCAAGGGCGTGCAAGCGCGCCCTGGCTGAACTAAAAATGCGCAATCAAATCATAAACCGGGGATTTACCCTGATCGAACTGCTCGTGGTCATCGTCATTATTGGCCTGCTGGCTGGTTATGTCGCGCCGCGATATTTTGCCCAACTGGGAAAGTCCGAGGTCAAGACAGCTCAGGCCCAAATTGTTGGGTTCGGCAAGGCGCTCGACCAGTACCGGCTGGATACCGGCCATTATCCCTCCACCCAGCAAGGGCTCGCAGCACTGAATACCAAGCCGGCGGACGAACCAAAATGGCAGGGGCCTTATCTGGAAAAAGCCGTACCGGAAGACCCTTGGGGCCATGCGTACGAGTATCGTTCCCCAGGGGAGCATGGCGACTATGATCTGCTTTCCTATGGCAAGGATGGCAAGCCGGGCGGGGACGGTACCGCCGCCGATATTGTTAGTTGGTAGATATGCGATATCGGGCCAAGGCGCTGGACCACAAACAGGGCATTGTGAAACTGTCGCTCGATGCGTTCGATGAGAACGATGCGCGCAAACAATTAAGTGCCCAGGGAGTGGCTGTGCTTAGCCTGCGCAAGGCAGGCGGCTGGGGCCGCCTGAGTCTGGGGAAAGGGCCGTTTTCGCTCACCCTGTTTACCCAGGAACTGCGTGCCCTGCTGGATGCGGGGCTGACCCTGGTCGAATCGGTGGAAGCCCTTGCCGACAAGGCGCAGAAAAGCGAGGCCCGTACCGTCCTGGAACAAATTACCCATCACCTTTATGAAGGGCAGACCTTTTCCCAGGCATTGACGCGATCGCCCAATGTGTTTCCCGCCCTGTACATCTCGACCGTGCGCGCAGCGGAGAGAACCGGTGCGCTTTCTCAGGCTCTGCAACGCTATCTGGATTACCGGGAGAGACTGGACGTGGTGCGCCGCAAGGCAATCAGCGCATCCTTATATCCCGCTTTGTTATTGATCGCCGGCGCGCTGGTGACGGCTTTCTTGCTCGGCTATGTTGTGCCCCGGTTTGCCAGCGTCTACGCCGAATCCGGGCGCGAGTTACCCTGGCTGTCCGGCATGCTGCTTAGCTGGGGACGATTTATCGGCAGTCATGGTGCTGCCATGGCGCTGGCCAGTGTTGGCCTGGTGGCGGGAACGGTCTACGCTTTGACCCTGCCGACAGTACGCAAGGTGCTAACCGATTTCTTGTGGCAGTTGCCGGTGATCGGTGAGCGGCTCAAGTTGTATCAACTCGCGCGCTTTTATCGGACGGCCAGCATGCTGCTTTCCGGAGGCATGCCGGCGCTCACAGCGCTATCCATGTCGCGTGACCTGCTGCCCGTAGGCCTGAGGGCGTCACTGGATCAGGCATCCGAGGCGATTCGCAGTGGCAAGCCCATGTCCCTTGCCATGGAATTGAATGGCCTCACCACTCCGGTCGCCCTGCGCATGCTGGGAGTGGGGGAGAAAACCGGGCGCATGGACGAAATGATGGAGCGCATCGCGTCCTTTTATGATGAGGACATGGCCCGCTGGGTGGATTGGTTCACCCGGATATTTGAGCCGCTTCTGATGGCCGTGATCGGGCTCTTGATAGGCGCAATTGTCGTGCTGATGTACATGCCGGTGTTCGAACTGGCAGGAAGTCTGCAATGAACAAGCCCTAGAACACGCTTCCATGCTCTCCCCAAGGCCCTCGCGGAGGAGAAATCCAAGAGCACCAGCTCGGGTGAATGTTGAAGTCGAGGCGTATAGATAGCAGGCCGACAACAAAGCGATGAACCAAACTGACCGACTGTTCAGCCCGGAGATCCTGCGCGCGGCGGAAGTTGAAGCCCGGCGCGGCGGCCGCTCCATGCCCGAGGTCCTGCAGACGCGCATGGAGATGGAAGCCGAGAGCTTTTTGGCGGCCATGGGTGAGCATACGCATTATCCGGTGCTGACGATGGCCCAGCTCGGCGCAATGACGCCGGATTTCAGCCGCATTTCGTTTCCCGAAGCGGCCAAGCATATGACTTTGGAGCTGCAGGATGAAGAAGGCAAGCGCTGGGCAGTCATTGGCAATCCCTTCGACCGTGTCCTGCTGGATTGGCTGGATGATCGCCTCAAGACCGAGCATTTCCTGGCCCTTGCCCATTACGCTGATATAGCCGCGTTCCTTGCCCGTCACGAAGAGGGCATGCGGGCCATGGACGGATTTGTTCACGAGCAGGGGGGGGCGCAAGGAAGACGCGGCCACACCGAGCAGCTCTCGCTGGCCGCCATTGCGGAGGACGTCAGTCCGGTCGTTCGGCTGGTGCATTCGACCTTGTACGATGCGCTCAAGAGCGGCGCGAGTGACATCCACCTCGAAAGCGATACCCAGGGCCTGGGAATCAAGTATCGTATCGACGGCGTGCTCAATTCGGTGGGCCGCGCAGGCGGCCTGGAGATGGCCGAGCAAATTATCTCCCGCATCAAGGTGATGTCCGAGCTGGACATATCTGAGCGGCGCGTTCCCCAGGATGGACGCTTCCGGGTGACGATAAACGGCCGCGAAGTGGATTTCCGCGTGTCCATCATGCCCAGTGTGCACGGCGAAGATGCGGTATTGCGCATTCTGGACCGGCAGGCGCTGACTAACCATCTGTCCGGGCTCAACCTCGATCAGGTCGGCTTCGATGCCGAGATGCTGGGCCGCTTTCGCCACCTTTGTCGGGAGCCCTATGGAATGGTGCTGGTGACGGGTCCAACCGGTTCCGGCAAGACGACTACCCTGTATGCCGCGATCAGTGAAATCAACAGTGGCCGGGACAAACTGGTCACCATTGAAGATCCGGTTGAGTACCAGTTGGCTGGCGTGCTACAGATTCCCGTCAACGAAAAAAAGGGCTTGACCTTTGCGCGCGGCTTGCGCTCCATCCTGCGCCACGATCCGGACAAGATCATGGTGGGTGAAATTCGCGACAGCGAGACCGCGCAGATTGCGGTGCAATCGGCGCTTACCGGCCATCTCGTGTTTACTACCGTGCACGCCAATAATGTGTTTGATGTGATCGGGCGCTTCATGCAGCTGGGCGTGGATGCCTACAGCTTTGTGTCGGCCCTGAACGGCATCCTCGCCCAGCGCCTGGTGCGCATCAATTGCGACCATTGCACAGTGGATGTTCAACCAGGTCGTCAGTTGATGACCGATTCCGGCATCAATCCCCTTGAGGCGAGTCACTACGGATTCCGCAAGGGTGAGGGCTGCGGCCATTGTCGCGGATCGGGTTACAAAGGACGCAAGGCCATCGGAGAAATGCTCAACCTAAATGATGAACTGCGCGAACTGATAGCAGCCAAGGCACCGATCCGTGCGATCAAGGAAGCGGCACACAGGAATGGGACGCGTAGCCTGCGTGATGCTGCGCTGATGCTGGTCAGGCAGGGCGAGACCACGCTGGAGGAGATTAACCGTGTCACGTTTGTGGCCTGAGACTGTCCAACTCGTGTTGGCGCCCAGCCAAGCCGTGCTGGCGCGGCGTACACCCATCGCTGGGCGATTGAAACAGATTGCCAGTGAACCCCTGCCCGTGGATGTTGATGCCGCCGCTGTCGCGTTTGCCCCGCTGTTGGATCGATGGAAACTTGCCTTGGGTTCTCGCGTCTGCATTATCGTTGCGGGCGACTGGGTGCGCCATGGCCTCTCGCCCGTAGCCGACGCAGTGCTGTCGGCCGGGGAAGAAGCGATCCTTGCGCGACAGTCGTTCGTCGAGCGTTACGGCGACTCTGCCGGCAAATTGCGCGTGTGTCACCAAGCCCAGGGCTATCGCCGGCCCATGATCGTGGCGGCGATGGAGGCCAACCTGATGGACCGTGTGCTGGAAGCGTGTGCCGTCCGGGGCTTGCGGGTGATCAAGGTTGAACCCTTGCTGGGCGCCGTATGGAACAAGGTGGGTCGCAGTGTGGCTGGGAGAACCGGCTGGTTCGCAGTACTTGAGGCGGGGCGGCTGCATCTGTTGTGGCTGGAAAAGGGATGTTGGGACAGGCTTGCCTCGCAGCGAACTTATGGAAGCTGGAGCGAGGCGATGGCATTGCTGCGTTCGCGCGAAGCCGCAGTTATGGGGCGCAAGGATGCCGCACTGGGCGAAGTCGTGGTTTATTCCGCCGAGCCGGCAATAGAGATTCCGGTCGGGAGGGGCTGGCACTGGATAGCGCCACCGGCGCGAGAGGGTTCGCCGTCCTACGCAAATTTGGTAGGGGCGAATTGATGAGATCTGTCCAGTTGAATTTTATCGCCCATTCCCCCAAGCGTGGGGGCTGGCCACTTGCGCTGCTGGTGTTTGCCGCACTTGCCGCTTGGCAGTACTGGCAGAACCAGCAGTTGAACCATCGGGTCGAAAAGCTGCGCGATCAGGTGGCTGATCTGCATCATCGCACCGAAATGACGCGCCTGGCGCGCCAAGGCGCAACGGAGGATCTGACCAAGAACTTGCGTGGCGTGTCCAATCGCGCCTGGGCGACCCTGCTTGATGCGATCGAATCAGTGCAGGCAAAGAAAGTGGCTTTATTGGTGCTTGAACCAGATGCCACGAACGGCAAGCTCCGGGTGACGGCTGAGGCGAAGGATGTTACCGCCATGCTCGACTACCTGAAACAGCTTCAGCAACAGCCCGGCTTGCGTGATGTGGTCTTGCTTTCCCAACAGGTTAACGAAGACGATCCGCAACAACCGGTGAGATTTGTTGTGGGTGCACAATGGCAGACGTAATCAACCGTCTTCGCTGGGAGGCCACCCGCATTCTGCGCAGGCTTGGCATCGCGGGAGCACTCGCGATGCTGGTCGCCCTCGCGTTCGTTGGCCTGTTTCTCAACAACCAATCGCTGCAGCAGGAGCAGGACAACCTGCAAACCCAAGTGGATGACTGGAAGCCGGCACCCAGAACAGCGGCTATGCCGGGTGCAGAGTCCCCTCTGCCGGGGGCAATGGCCCAACGCAAGGAAATACCGCAGTGGCTTGCCCAGTTGCAGGATGCGGCGTCGGAGCATGATCTTTATGTCCCGGGTATCCAGTATCAGCCGGAAACGACCAAGGGATATTTTCAATACCGCATCAAGCTGACGCTCACTGGCGCCTATCCGCAGGTGCGCGGCTTTCTCAACCAGATTTTGGGAACCATTCCCGGGCTGACTCTTGATCGTCTGCGCATCGGCCGGGAGGAAATTGGCATGCAGGATGTGGACGCCACCATGCAGCTTAGCCTCTATGTGCAGGGCGGGTCATGAACGCAGGCATGCGCAAGACTCTGGTTTTCGGCGGCCTGGCCCTGACCTTAGCGGGAAGCTACTGGGTATCGAGGGAGGATGCTGAGCAGGTCGCCCGGACCGACAAGTCGCCGGCCGCATCTGGAAGCCTGAGCAGCAGGCGGACTGGAATGCATGCGGAGCGGGCGCAGGACAGTTTGGGCGAGGCCCAACACGATGCCTTTGCTGCTCGTGACTGGACTCCACCGCCGCCGCAACGTCCAAAGCCGCCACCGCCTCCGGCGTCGCCGCCAACAGCCCCACCCGTGCCTTACCGTTTCTTGGGTAAATGGAAAGAGGACGGTCAACTGGTCGTGTATTTGTTATCCGGCAATCAGACATACCCGGTAAAGGGTGGCGAATTACTGAATGGTCAGTGGCGGGTGGACGAAGTCAACGAACGGAGCATACGTTTTACCTATGTGCCTCTTGACCAAACCGCCTCACTGAATATTGGAGAGCCGTTGTGAGACGTACAGCCATATTGATTATCTGCATGTTGCTCGGCGCCTGCGCCAGCCCGGTCAAGGAAGGTGAGCAGCTGATCAACGAGGGAAAAGTTGACGCGGGCATGGCCAAACTCGACGAACTGGTCAAACAGGATCCCGGCAATGCCGAGTACAGGATTGCCCAGGCGCGCAACAGGGAAAAAATTGTTGGGCAGAGGCTCATTGATGCAGACCGTCTGCGCGAGCAGGGCAAATTGGACGATGCAGAAACCTTGTATCGTTCGGTGCTGGCGCTTGATGAGACCAACTGGCGGGCCAGGAATGGACTGGACGCGATTCAGGATGCGCGCCAGCAGGCGGACAAGCTGGCTCAGGCTGGCAAACTCATCGAGGACAAGAAGCCGGATCAAGCGCGCAGCCTGGTTCACGAAGTCCTGGTGCAATCCCCTGGGCAAACTGGTGCGCTCAATCTGATGCGCGACCTGAACTTGGAAGACAAGGAACGCAGCGTGGAGCTCAAATCCCTGGCTGGGGCGTATGCCAAGAAGGTCTCCCTCGAATTCCGCGAAGCGCCGCTAACCATGGTGTTGAACGCACTGACCCAGCAAACCGGGCTGAATTTCATCCTGGACAAGGATGTGCGGCCGGACTTGCGCAATACCATTGTCGTGCGCAACGTGCCCGTGGCTGACGCCATCGACCTGATTCTGGCGACCAATCAGCTGGACAAGAAAGTACTCAACGCGAACACATTGCTGATCTACCCCAATCAGCCGGCCAAACACAAGGACTATCAGGATATGGTGGTGCGCAGCTTCTATCTGTCCAATGCCGATCCCAAGACCACGCTTGCAATGATCAAGACCCTGCTCAAGACGCGGGACGTGTTTATCGATGAAAAGCTCAACCTTCTCATCATGCGCGACACCCCCGAGGTCATCAGCATGGCGGAGAAGCTCGTTGCCGCCCAGGATCTGGCGGAGCCTGAGGTCATGCTGGAACTGGAAGTGCTGGAAGTAAGCCGCACGCGCCTGCTGGAGCTGGGCATCGACTATCCCAATTCCGCCACCCTCTTGCCTTTGGGCGGGGGAACCGGCGCCACGCCCCCAGTGGTGCTGGCCAATCAGTTACGCCACATCAGCGGCGCAGACATTGCCGTCAGCCCGGTCAGCGCCAACCTCAACAAGGTAGACACGGATACGGTCATCCTGGCCAACCCGCGCATCCGGGTCAAGAACCGGGAAAAGGCCAAGATTCACATTGGTGACCGGGTTCCGGTCATCACCACCACCTCAACCGCCAACGTCGGCATTTCCGATTCGGTGACCTACCTCGACACCGGCCTCAAACTGGAAGTCGAACCCAACGTCTACCTGAACGACGACGTTGGCATCAAGCTTAATCTGGAAGTGAGCAGCATCACCAAGCAAATCACCAGCCAGAACGGCACCCTGACTTACCAGTTGGGAACCCGCGAAGCCAGCACGGTGTTGAGGCTGAAGAACGGCGAGACCCAGATTCTCGCGGGTCTGATCAACAATCAGGAGCAGGACAGCGCAAACAAGATACCTGGCCTGGGCGATCTGCCCCTGATCGGCCATCTGTTTTCCAGCCACCGCAATGATGGGGCAAAAACCGAAATTGTGCTGCTGGTTACGCCGCGCATCGTGCGCAACGTCAAGCAACCCGAACCCGATATCACCGAGTTCGATTCCGGCACCGACGCCAATCTGGGCGGCCCGCCCCTTCGCTTGCAGCCTGCCGTGAACGTGTTTCCTCAGCAGGAAACGCTGCCTCCCCCGCCCCCGCAGCAGCCGTTTCCAGGCCAGGCTGGAGCGACCCTTCCAGGCCGTGATGTGTTCCGTCCGCCCCTGGCGCCGGCAACGCCGTCGCCGGTTCCGCCCCAGCAATTGACTCCGGCTCCCACGATGGGCTTTCCGCCCGGCCCATAGAGCACGCTGGGCCCGCGACGCCATTGAAAGGGGGGCTTGCCGTCAACTTCGATCAACAGCGCCCGGGACTTCACAAGCCGGGTGATCGACGAAGAGGCAGACGCAAAACGGATGAAAGGATCGAGACTCTACTTGAGATAGTCGGCATAGGCCGCGGCAAGCCCCTCGCGCAGACTTGTTCGCGCCTGCCACCCCAAGTCAGTCAGCCTGGAGACATCGAGCAGCTTTCGCGGCGCACCGTCTGGTTTTGTCGAGTCGAACACGACCTCGCCCGCATAGCCGGTCACGTCTTTCACCCGCCCGGCCAACTCAGCAATGGTCAGATCTTCGCCAACGCCGATGTTGAGCAGCGGCGGCAGGCCAACGTTTCGGTCCTGACCCAGGAGTGGGATGAATTGCTCATCCGCCAGGTTCATGAGGAACACACAGGCGTCTGCCATGTCCTCGCTGTACATGAACTCCCGGCGCGGTGTGCCCGTTCCCCAGACGCTTACCGCCGGCTGTTTGCTCACCTTGGCCTCATGGAATTTGCGCAGCAGCGCCGGGATCACGTGGGAGTTTTGCGGATGGTAGTTGTCGCCCGGGCCATACAGATTGGTCGGCATTACCGCAAGATACTGAGTGCGATGCTGCCGGTTGTAGCTCCAGCACATCTCGATGCCGGCAATCTTGGCGACCGCGTAGGGCCGGTTGGTGGGCTCCAGGGGGCCGGTCAGGAAGTGCTCCTCTTTCATCGGTTGGGGCGCCAGCACGGGGAAAATGCACGACGAGCCAAGAAACAACAAGCGCTTAACCCCGCATTTCCAGGCCGCGTGAATGACATTGGTCTGAATGGCGAGGTTGTCGCGGATAAAGTCAGCGGGATAGGTGTTGTTGGCATGGATTCCTCCAACCCTGGCGGCCGCGAGGAAGACGTAGTCCGGCTTTTCCCGGAAAAAGAAGGCCTCGACGGCAGCCTGGCTGGTGAGATCCAAATCAGCGTGGGTGCGGGTCAGCAGGTGGGTATACCCCTTCGCCTCTAGGTCGCGCATCAGGGCCGAGCCCACGAGGCCGCGGTGCCCGGCAATGTAGATTTTAGAATCGAGGTTCAAGATTCAAGTTTCAAGTTTCAAGTCTTCTGTGTTCGCGAGCATCAAACCATGGAGCATGCGGGAGATTTCTTCAGCTTGTTTGATCCCTTGTTCGCGTTCGACGTATCCGATATCGATCCCGATATAGATCTGAGTTCTTGGCTCCCCTGCCGATCCCTTTGCATAGTTCAGGCAGGTAGGGTTCACTCGTGATAGTCCATGGCCTTGTACCCATGCTTCTTGATCAGTTCATCGCGCTCAGCAGCCTTAAGGTCTTCCCGGACCATTTCCGCCACCAACTCGGCAAAGCTGATTCTTGGCGTCCAGCCCAGTTTCTGTTTCGCCTTGCTCGGGTCGCCCAACAGCGTTTCGACTTCGGTTGGGCGGAAGTAGCGAGGATCGACGGCAACGATGACACGTCCCTCACCCCCAGCCCCCTTCCCCATGGGATGCGGCGAAGGGAGCAGATAGCCTTTCTCGTCCACCCCGGTCTCTTCCCAGCGGATGTTCATCCCCAACTCTTTGGCCGCTGCATCGACAAAGTCTCTGACCGAGTACTGAATCCCGGAGGCGATGACGAAGTCCTCGGGCTGCTCCTGCTGAAGCATGAGCCACTGCATTTCCACGTAGTCGCGGGCATGGCCCCAGTCGCGTTTGGCATCCAGGTTTCCCAGATACAGACAATCCTGCAGCCCCAGCTTGATTCGCGCCAGCGCCCGGGTGATCTTGCGTGTGACAAAGGTCTCACCGCGGATCGGAGATTCGTGATTGAACAGGATGCCATTGCACGCGTATATGCCGTAGGCCTCGCGGTAATTGACCGTGATCCAGTAGGCATAGAGCTTGGCAACCGCGTAAGGAGACCGGGGATAAAAGGGCGTGGATTCCTTTTGCGGAATCTCCTGAACCAGACCGAACAGCTCGGATGTGGAGGCCTGGTAGAAGCGGGTCTTCTTTTCCAGACCGAGAATGCGGATGGCTTCCAGCACCCGAAGCGCCCCGAGGGCGTCAGAGTTGGCCGTGTATTCAGGCTCTTCGAACGATACTGCAACGTGGCTCTGGGCCGCCAGGTTATAGATCTCGTCCGGCTGCACCAGTTGGATGATGCGAATCAGGCTGGAGGAGTCGGTCAGGTCGCCATGGTGCAGGATAAAGCGGCGCTCCTTCTCGTGCGGATCCTGATACAAATGGTCAATGCGGTCGGTGTTGAACAGCGAGGAGCGGCGCTTGATGCCGTGCACTTCATAGCCCTTGTCGAGGAGAAACTCTGCCAGGTAGGCACCGTCCTGGCCGGTGATGCCGGTAATGAGGGCTCTTTTCACGCGTGTCCTTAGTAGTTAGCGAGGATAACCCCGTTGGCCAAAGAGATGATCGACATTTGCGTTATCCACTCGTCCGGCGGATCGTAGCCGGAATAGTCCAGGAGAGGGAACCGGTCTCCATCACCAGAATTGCCAGCTTTCGGTATTGAGCACCCACAGCCCAAGCATGGCATTGGTGGTGGCGTGGGCAAGAATGGACAGCCAGATGTTCCCGGTTCTCCGGTACAGCCAGCCGTAGGCAATGCCTGCCAGGAATCCGGCGAGCCACTGCGTATGTTCGACCGCAAAAAGCGCACTGGAGATGACGAGTCCACGATGGCTCACATTGCGTGGATCAAGCGACAGAAAATCGGGCTTGTCGATCCAGCGCATGATGAAGGACCGCCAGAACAATTCCTCTATGATCGGGACGACGAGCGCAGAACCAGCCAGCCTAATGCCGGCCAGCAGCCAGTCCGTCTGGCCATCTGCACTATACGGGGCAAAGCCCATGCCCATTTCGCCGAGCAGCGTCCAGGGCTGGGTCAAGTTGATCCATAGGACGAAGATGCCAACCCCGGCGACGAGGGCCATTACCCAAGCGCCGACTTGGCGCGGGGCTTGTTTCAGTTCTTCAAAGCGCCCCCACAGGAAGATCAGGGCAAGAGCAGCAAGGCCCGACTTGATTCCATATAGCCAGCGTTTGTCCAGGCTATGCAGTGCGTGAACCATGACCTGCAAGGTATTCCAGCTTAGCTCGACGGCCAGCACCAGGACGAACAGGGCGAAGGGCAGGCTACGGCTGAGGCCCGGGTGCTTGGTTAGATCGAGCGACACGTCTCTTTATCCGGGCCCTTGCGCACCCGCAATACCATGGGAAGATGAACCCGGCCGTGGCTTTCTGGCAGGCCCGACAATCATTTGTTCGCGGCGGCCGCACCTGTCCCCGCAGGCTGAGCGTCGTTGGGAAGGGCGGGCTGGGCCGAAGCAGCAGCAGGCGCAGCGGGAGGGGCGGCTTCTTTGCCGGCATCAGCGAAGGCGCCCAGGTACTCGATCGTGGCCGCGCTGCGCAGAGTCTTAAGCTGCTGCTCGGCAATTTCGCGCTGCTTCTGGGTCAGGAGTATGCGCGCAGCCGCCGCTTTGGCCTGCTCCGCAGAAAGCGGCTGGGAGGCTGCGGCTGCAATCACCATGACCACCAAATTGCCATTGTTGTTGCCGATAATGGCTTGGCCAGGTTTTGCGTTCAGAAGCTGGGTGGCGAGGACGGACGGCAACTGCTCTGCAGAACGCTCGGCCTGAGCAGCATTGAACTTGTAGTTCTGCGCCTTGAGCCATTCGGCGAATTCGGTAAGATTCTTGCTGGCATTGAGCTGGGAGCGAATCTGGTCAGCCTTGCCCAGCGCGTCCTGGATGCTAATTTCCTGCAGGCGGTATATGCGCCGCGCCGAGAATAACTCGGGATGCTTGTTGATGAAGTCGTTGATCTCCACATCGGTGGGCTTGGGGGCATTTTCGGTCTTGGCTTGGATATAAGCTTGTGCAAGGATTTGTTGGCGCGCAGATTCTATGGCCTGCATGACATTGGGGTTGCGATCGAGCTTGTCCTTGAGCGCCTGCTGCACCAGAAGCTGTTGATCTACCAAAGCCCTCAGCGCCTGGTTGTTGACTTCATGGACTTTGTCCTGCGGCAACTTTCCAAGTCGCTGGACCGCGCCGTTGATCTGTTGGACCGTTATGTCGTCGCCGTTCACGCGTGCCGCGACCTGGGTATCGTTCCTGCCTTCCGGCTTGTTCTTTTCACAGCCTTGGCTGAGGAGGGCAAGGGCAAGTAAAGGGATGATCGCAATGCGTCGGGATAAGTTGAGAGCCATAGTGTCCTCGAAGGGATGGAATTGATTGAGATGCAGATTGTATTTGTGGAATTTAACGACTTACGTCGGCATATTCGTTAAGGCATTTGGACGACAATTATGCTATGCAATGGCGCAAGGCGCCAAATTTCGCTTGTGGCAGGCTGAAGAAGAAAATGGATTTCAGCCCGGGCGTTATGCCATAGACAAGCCGGCGCCACTTGCGCGGGCGGTTGATAAGGAATTGGTCAACAAGATGAGCCGACCTGGAGAGCGCGAGAACAATGTCGCGTCTTGACAAGGTCGGCAGGCCCGCACGAACTCTCGATTGCCGGCAG
>DASQBT010000102.1:0-10477 GCA_035635075.1 Thiobacillaceae bacterium
GGAAGGCTTTGCCGGCGAGTTGCTGGCGGTGAAGGACAGCCTGGAGGCGGCCATGGTCGCCGACAACGCGTCCATTGAAAGCCTGAGAAATGGGGTCGAGCTCACCTTGAAGCAATTGACCAACGCATTCGGCAAATTCAACGTAAAGGAACTAAACCCTTTGGGCGAGAAGTTCGATCCCCACCGGCATCAGGCCATCGGCATGCTGGAATCCGAACAGGACGCCAACACCGTGGTCAGCGTGCTGCAAAAAGGCTACTTGCTCAACGATCGGGTATTAAGGCCGGCCATGGTGATGGTCGCGCAAAGCAAGGCTTGAAACTCAGGATTTTGCCCGAATATTATTCAGCAGTTCATTGATCTAACAGAAGGAAAACCATCATGGGACGCATTATTGGCATTGACCTGGGAACCACCAACTCCTGCGTGGCGATCATGGAAAACGGTCAGCCGAAGGTCATCGAGAACTCCGAGGGCGCGCGCACTACCCCGTCCGTTGTCGCCTATACGGACAACGGCGAGATCCTGGTCGGCGACGCTGCCAAGCGGCAGGCGGTGACCAACCCGAAGAACACGCTCTACGCGGTAAAACGCCTGATCGGCCGCCGATTTGAAGAGAAGGAAGTTCAGAAGGACATCGGCCTGATGCCGTTCAAGATCATGAAGGCCGACAATGGCGATGCCTGGGTCGAAGTGCGGGATCAGAAAATGGCGCCGCCCCAGGTCTCGGCCGAAGTGTTGCGCAAGATGAAGAAAACCGCGGAGGACTACCTGGGCGAAGAAGTCACCGAGGCGGTGATCACGGTGCCGGCCTACTTCAACGATTCCCAGCGCCAGGCCACCAAGGACGCCGGGCGCATTGCCGGTCTGGAAGTCAAGCGCATCATCAACGAACCCACGGCAGCGGCGTTGGCGTTCGGCATGGACAAGAAGGAAGGCGACCGCAAGATCGCAGTATATGACCTGGGTGGCGGCACCTTCGATATCTCCATCATCGAAATTGCCGAACTGGATGGCGAGCATCAGTTTGAAGTGTTGTCCACCAACGGGGACACCTTTCTCGGCGGCGAAGACTTCGACCAGCGCCTGGTTGATTACATCATCGAAGAGTTCAAGAAGGACCAGGGCATGGACCTGTCCAAGGATGTGCTTGCCCTGCAACGGCTCAAAACCGCAGCGGAAAAGGCCAAGAAGGAACTCTCCTCTTCCCAGCAGACCGACCTCAATGAGCCCTTCATCGCCTTCGACCCAGCCACTGGGCCCAAGCACCTGACGATGAAAATCACTCGGGCCAAGTTTGAAAGTTTGGTGGAAGACTTGGTGGAGCGGACCATCGAACCGTGCAAGATCGCGATCCGGGATGCCGGGGTCAAGGTGTCCGACATTGTCGATGTGATTCTGGTCGGCGGCCAGACCCGTATGCCCAAGGTGCAGGACAAGGTGAGGGAATTCTTCGGTAAGGATCCGCGCAAGGACGTGAACCCGGACGAGGCTGTGGCCATTGGTGCGGCGATCCAGGGCGGGGTGCTCAAGGGCGAAGTGAAGGACGTTCTGCTGCTGGATGTAACGCCGCTTTCCCTGGGCATCGAAACCCTGGGCGGGGTGATGACCAAGCTGATCGGCAAGAACACGACTATCCCCACCAAGGCCAGCCAGGTGTTTTCCACAGCCGATGACAACCAGAGCGCGGTGACCATCCACGTCCTGCAAGGCGAACGCGAAATGGCTTCCGGCAACAAGAGTCTGGGCCAGTTCAATTTGACCGACATCCCGCCGGCCCCGCGCGGCATGCCACAGATCGAAGTCACCTTCGATATCGATGCCAACGGCATTCTGCACGTCACCGCCAAGGACAAGGCGACCGGCAAGGAAAACAAGATCAAGATCCAGGCCAGTTCAGGCCTCTCCGAAGCCGAAATCAAGCAGATGGTGAAGGACGCGGAAGCCAACGCGGCCGAAGATCACAAGGCGTTCGAGCTGGCCACGGCGCGCAACGCGGCCGACAACCTGATTCACTCGGTGAAGAAATCGTTGGGCGAATACGGCGACAAGCTTGGCTCTGATGACAAGTCCAAGATCGATGCCGCAATGAAGGAAGTGGAAGATGCCGTGCGCGGCAGTGACAAGAATGACATCGAGAAGAAGACCAACGCACTGGCCCAGGCCTCCCACAAGTTGGCCGAGCAGATGTATCAGTCGGAGCAGGCCAAGGGGCAGCCTCCAGGGGCAGAAGCCGCCGGACCGGGCAGCGCCGAGAAGGCAGCAACCGATGATGTAGTGGACGCGGAATTTACCGAGGTGAAAGACAAGTGAGTTCGTGAAGGGGGGAAGGGTAAAGGGGGAAGGGTGAAACGCAGCCACCGCTCACTTAACGCCTGGAAACAAGCAATGGAACTTGCGGTCAGCGTTTATTCCTTCACCTCGAAGCTTCCCCAACACGAACAATATGGTCTGACTAGCCAACAAAGACGTGCTGCGGTGTCCGTGCCAGCAAATATTGCGGAGGGTGCGGCCCGCAACGGAAGCAAGGAGTTCTTGCATTTTCTGGGTATTGCTAGCGGCTCATTGTCAGAACTGGATACGCTAATCGATCTGGCTCGCCAGCTTGGCTATTTTCAAGAAACAGAGGAACTGAACAGGAAGGTTGACGATGTGGCAGGATTGGTGATGGGGCTTGCATCATCTGTACGTCGCAAGCTCTGAGCCCTTCCCCCTTCACCCTTCCCCCTTCCCTATGTCCAAACGCGATTATTACGAAGTCCTAGGCCTGGCAAGAAACGCCTCGGATGATGAGATCAAAAAGGCCTACCGCAAGCTGGCCATGAAATTCCATCCCGACCGCAACCCCGACAAGGACTCCGAAGAACAATTCAAGGAGGCTAAACAGGCCTACGAAATACTTTCCGACCCCGACAAGCGCTCGGCCTATGACCAGTTCGGTCATGCCGGGGTCGATCCCAGTGCGGGCATGGGGGGCGGGGCGGGAGCAGCCGGTTTCGGTGGATTTGCCGACGCCTTCTCGGACATTTTCGGCGATATCTTCGGCGGCGCGGGCGCCGGCCGTGGGCGCAGCAATGTCTATCGCGGCGCAGACTTGCGCTATAACCTGGAAATCGGGCTGGAAGAAGCGGCGCGCGGAGTGGAAACCAAGATCCGCGTTCCGACACTGGATGAATGCGAAGTCTGTCGCGGTTCCGGGGCCAAGGCCGGCACCCAACCCAGCACCTGCCCCACCTGCGGCGGGCATGGACAAGTCCGCATGCAGCAAGGCTTTTTCTCGATTCAGCAGACCTGCCCTCACTGCCACGGCTCCGGCAAGATCATCAGCGAACCTTGCTCAGCGTGTCAGGGTCAAGGCCGGGTCAAGAGGCACAAGACGCTGTCGGTCAAGATCCCTTCCGGCATTGATGAAGGCGATCGCATCCGCCTCGCAGGCGAAGGCGAGTCCGGCGTAAATGGCGGCCCGGCCGGCGACCTATATGTGCAGATCCACCTCAAGGCCCACCCGATATTCCAACGCGAGGGAGACGATCTGCACTGTGAGATGCCGATCAGCTTTACCACCGCGGCCCTGGGCGGCGAACTGGAAATCCCTACACTGGAAGGCCATGCCCGCATCAAGATTCCCGCAGAAACGCAATCCAGCAAGGCATTTCGGCTGAAGGGCAAAGGCATCAAAGGGGTGCGCAGCCATGTCACCGGCGATTTGATCTGCCATGTGGCGGTGGAAACGCCGGTCAACCTGTCGGAGAAACAGCGCGAACTGTTGAGGGAATTTGACCGCCTGGCGGCGGGCCGCAACAACAACCCGCGCGCTCAGTCTTTCATGGACAAGATCAAGGCGTTCTTCGCCCAGTAGGTTGTCATGCCCAGTACGGGCAACCGACAACCAGCGTTGCCTAACGGATTGCCTGCGTGCGCCGTGCGCGCCGGTTCAGCCCCAGCAAGCCCAGGCTCCCTATACCCAACAGCGCCAGCGTGCCCGGCTCGGGTACCGTCCCGTTGAGCGAAAAAGCCGCGTTGAAGGTGGGTGCCGGAGCGGTTTGGGATGGCCCGACGATATCGGTGCCGACTCGCAACCAATCCGGATCCAGGAACTGGTCGCGGGTCCAGGTCTGCAGGTCTGTTGCGCCCGCCGGGAACGGCGTGCCTGGCGGGACAATGGGCCTGGGTGCGGAGAGCCAGAGGAATTCGCCGTTACTGAGTTCGACCTGGGGGACGAAGAAATAGTGATCCGCGGGAAGGTCCAACGAGGTCAGGAAATTAAGATCGAATTGCACTTCAACGCCTGTAACCGAACCATCGCCCCCCGTCGTCTGGCCGGGCTTGGGATGGATGCCGCCCGGCTGGATTGAATTCGAGGCGGTAAAGCTTGGATTCAGCTCATTTGTCGTGAAACTCAAGCCTCCTGTGCTGTCGCGGCTGGCAAAGGCCACATCGGACGGCGAGTTGACCCGGGTGGGCACCTGGCTTGTGCTGAACGTAGGCGATCCGGAGGTCCTGTTGACATCAGAGTCTTTGGGGAATATCCGGTAGATCTCCACAGTAACGGAAGTGATGTCACTCACCGAGGCACCGCCCGTCAGCAGGCCAGTGAAGCTGGCGCCGGTAAGCTGGGTGCCCTGAGTGAGCACGAAGTCATCAGCGGTCTCGATCTCGGAGAGGCCGCCGCCTCCCGGTCGCGATGCCATGGCCATCAGGCCGTCCGTATTGCCGGTGCTGAAAGAGAAGGCAGTCGCAGCGGCGGGAAAAGCTGCCAGGCTGGACAGCATGCCGAGTACAGCCAGCGCGGACGCCCGGCGACCCGGATATTGACGGTTTAGAAGCTCGTCCATTTAATCCTCCCAAGTCCGAAGTTGACAACAGCATCGGGTCCCTCACCCGAGCTCCACCGTCAAGCATATACTGCGCCCGGACTTACAAACCTATGACAAATCAAATGGTTACTCGTTGCTCGGCGGGAAACCTGCGCCCCCACTGTCAAGAAGACCGACATCGCCTCCAGACCAAAGAAATAGCTTTCCGGCTCGTCACCGTCCTGAACTTACCGCGGCGAGAATACCCTGCAGCAAAGTAATCGGCGTGGGCGGACAGCCAGGGATTTCCACATCCACCGGGATGACGTTCGAGACCTTGCCGCAGGAAGCGTAGCTCTCGCCGAACATCCCGCCGGTGCAGCCGCAGTCGCCCACCGCCACCACCCATTTAGGCTCGGGTGTGGCCTCATAAGTGCGCCTGAGCGCGGTTTCGAGATTGCGGGTAACCGGGCCGGTGACCAGAAGCAGATCGGCGTGGCGCGGGCTGGCGACGAATTTCACGCCCATGCCCTCGATGTTGTAGTGCGGGCCGTTGATCGCGTGGATCTCCAGTTCGCAGCCATTGCAGGACCCGGCATCCACATGGCGGATGGCGACCGCCTGCCCAAACACCTTGAGAATGTTCACGTGCAGGTCCTGCTCGTGCGTGCGCAGAGCGTTGTCGGCTTGCGGCGGAGGTTCGGAAACAACGCCCACCTTGAATATCTTGCTGACGATCAGATGCGTGGCCATGTCGGCAGTAGCCTCACAGGTCTTGTCCTGAGTAGCTCAGGTTGAAGGACTTGTTGATGAGTGGGAAGTCGGGAACGATGTTGCCCAGCACGCCCACTTCCAGCAGTGGCCAATTCTGCCACGAGGGGTCATGAGGGTGCACCCCGTCGAGCAGTCCGTCGGCGCCGATGCGCACCGCGACCAACACGGCGCCGCGCCAGCCTTCCACCCAGCCAAGGCCTTCGCACTCCGACCGCGCCGGCTCGGGTTGCAGATGGAGGCTTCCTGCAGGCAGGCGTTTCAGAATTTCGCGGACCAGGCGCAGGGATTCGTAAAGTTCAACAAAACGCACCTCTGAACGCGCCAAGACGTCGCCCCGACGATGGATGGCCATGTTCACGTCAAGTTGGTCATACGGGGCTTGCGGAAACTGCACACGCGCATCCCAAGCCTGGCTGCTGGCGCGCCCGGCCAGTCCCGTCAGCCCAAGGCGGGCGGCCAGGTTTGGCTTGACAATGCCGGTATTGGCGAAGCGATCCTGCAAGCCGGCGTGCTCGTCGTAGACAACCTTGAGATCGCGCACTTCTGCCTCGATGCGATCGGCCAGCGCGTGAAGTTCCGTTTTGCCGGGGTCGGCAATGTCGACGGCCACACCCCCGGGAACCACACAGTCAAACAGATAACGATGGCCAAACAGCTTCGCGCACAAACGCAGCCAGTCTTCCTTCAAGCGCCAAAATTGCATGAAGCCGAATGACAGTGCGACATCGTTGCCCAGATAACCCAGATCGCCCAAATGATTGGCAATTCGCTCGATTTCAAGGAACAGGGCGCGAAGCCACACTGCGCGTTCGGGGACAGGGCTCTCGATGGCAGTTTCCACCGCCATGCAATAAGCGCAGGAAAAGGCACTGTGCGAATCACCCGATACGCGTCCGGCAAGCTTGGCGCCGGTCCAAATATCCATGCCAATGAAGCGTTTCTCGATGCCCTTATGGGTGTAGCCCAGTCTCTCCTCCAGCTTGAGAATGCGGTCTCCGATGATGGAGAAGCGGAAATGCCCGGGCTCTATGGTCCCCGCGTGAATCGGACCGACCGGTATTTCATGCACGCCGTCGCCTTCCACGCGGACAAAAGGATATGCATCAATTTCAGCGCTGCTCGGCCGGTTTGCGTCAAAATCCTTGCGCAGCGGAAATGTGTCCGCAGGCCATGCGCCATGGCGCAGCCATTTGCGACCATCGATTGCGTCTTGCGCATGAATGCCCAACAGATCAAACACCGCACGCTGCATGCGGCCGGCCTGGGGAAAAATATGCGCAAGATCAGGATAGGAAGGGTTTTCGGCATCGAGCGGGCTGCTGGTCCAGATCAACCCGACACTTGAGAGAAACGCCACATGCACGGCGAAGCCCCGGCCAAGATGCCGCGCGTCTGATCCCCATAGTGCGAGCAGTTGCCCCCCCTCTTCCTGAATTCCGCGGGCGAAGGACGGCAGTCTGTTGGCGTCGAGGGAAAATCTCCAAATGGCCCCGCCTGCTTGTGGCGTGAGCATAAGTTCGATGTTGCCCAGTTGATGTTCCATATCAACCCCCCAGCAATTGCGCCGCCTGCCGATACCAAGCCGCAAGATAAGGCGGGATGAACAGCCCCAGCATCAGCACCAGGCCGAGGTGGACGAATACCGGTGCGAGTGCCGGCATATGCGGCAGCCGCGGCAATTCGGTCTCGCCGAACACCATCGGCTGTACCCTGCCGAAGATGGCTGCGAAGGCCACGCCCAAGGCGGTGAGCAGGAAGGGCGTCGCCCAGGGATGTTCGTGCATGGCCGTGGTGATGATGAGGAACTCACTGGCGAAGACCCCAAACGGCGGCACCCCGAGGATGGCCACCGTGCCCAGCATCAATCCCCAGCCTACTGTGGGATTGGTCTTGATCAGGCCACGGATGCCGTCCATCACCTGGGTGCCGGCCTTTTGTGTGGCGTGGCCGACGGCGAAGAAGATGGCCGACTTGGTGAGCGAGTGCATCGTCATGTGCAGCAGGCCGGCGAAGCTCGCCACCGCGCCGCCCATGCCGAAGGTGAAGGTGATGAGGCCCATGTGTTCGATGGAGGAATAAGCAAACATACGCTTCACGTCAGTCTGCCGTTTGATGAGGAAGGCCGCCACTACGACGCTGAGCAGACCGAAGCCCATCATCAGGTTGCCCGCCATGTCCGTGTGCAGGGCGCCGTCGACCAGCACTTTGCAACGCATCACCGCGTACAAGGCCACATTGAGCAGCAAGCCGGAGAGCACGGCCGACACCGGCGTGGGGCCTTCTGCATGCGCGTCAGGCAGCCAGTTGTGCAAAGGCGCCAAACCGACTTTCGTACCGTAGCCGACCAGCAGGAAAACGAAAGCCAGCTGCAGCACGGTCGGTTCCAGTTGTGCCTTCACGCCATTCAACTGTGTCCACAGCAGCGCCGTGCCTCCCGAGCCCAACACCTTCTCCGCCGCAAAGTAGAGCAGGATGGTGCCGAACAGGGCTTGGGCGATGCCGACGCCGCACAGGATGAAGTATTTCCAAGCCGCTTCCAGCGAGGCCGGGGTGCGGTAGAGCGACACGAGCAGCACGGTCGCCAGAGTGGCCGCCTCCATCGAGACCCAGAGAATGCCCATGTTGTTGGTGGTAAGTGCCAGCAGCATGGCGGCAATGAACACTTGGTAGCTGCTGTGATACAGGCGCAGGCGCTTATCGTTGAGCCGCCCATGTTCCTTCTCGATGCGCATGTAAGGGCGCGAGAACAAAGAAGTCGTGAAGGCGACGAAGGCCGTCAGCGTCACCAGAAAGACGTTAAAGGAATCGATGAAGAACCAGCCGTTGCCGACCATCATCGGGCCCTGCTCGATGATCCGCTGGGTGAGCATAGCTGCTGCCAGGAAAGTCAGCATGCTGACGAGCGCATTGATTTCTGGCGCGTTGCGACGGCTGCCCCACAGGGCCAGAAAAACGCCGCCCGCGATCGGAATCCCAAGCACCCAGTAGATTTCCACAGCTTATTTTTCCTTGAGCTTTTCCATGTGTTTCAGGTCCAGCGAATCGAAAGTCTCGCGAATCTGGAAGAAGAAGATACCGAGCACAAACACACCCACCAGCACGTCGAGGGCCACACCCAGTTCCACCACCAGCGGCATGCCGTAAGTGGCGCTGGTGGCCGCGAAAAACAGGCCATTTTCCATCGCCAGAAAACCAATCACCTGTGGGATGGCTTTGCTGCGTGTGATCATCATCAGGAAGGCAAGCAATACGGTGGCCATGGCAATGCCCAGGGTCGAGCGCGTCACCGTGCCGGACAGCGCAGAAATGGGAAGGGCCAGATTGAAGGCAAAGATCACCAGCACAATGCCGATCAGCATGGTGGTGGGGATGTTTATCATCGGCTCGACGTCGCGGTTCACATCCAGCTCTTTCACCAGACGATAGAAGATCCAGGGCATGACGATAACCTTGAGCAGCACCGTGAGCGCCGCCGAATAATAGAGGTGATGTTGTCCCGTTGCCCAAGCCACCAGCGAGGTGGAAACAGCCAGTGCCGCACCCTGCCAGGCAAAAAGTGTAATCAGCCCAACGATGCGGCGCTGCGAAAGCATGGCGAAGGAGATCAGCAGCAACAAGGCGGCCAGCAGGTTGACGACTTGCAGGTGATAGGACAGCGCCATCTCAGACCTCAAGCAGAAAATGGGTCAGCATGCCCAGCACTGCCAGGAGAAACGCCGTGCCCAGGAATTCGGGCGCGCGGAACAGACGCACCTTGGCGGAAATGGTCTCGATGAATGCAAGCACTGCGCCGCCGGCCCCAAGCTTCACGATCATGGCCGCAAGCGCCAGGGGCAAGGCAGAGAAATCACCCTGCGGGGCGATTCCCCAAGGCACGAACAGGGCGATGCCCAGTGCCGAATAGGTGAACAGCTTCATGGCCACGGCCCATTCAATCAGGGCCAGATGACGGGCGGAATACTCCAGGATCATGGCCTCATGGATCATGGTCAGCTCCAGGTGCGTGGCAGGGTTGTCGATGGGGATGCGAGCGTTCTCGGCAGTCGACACCATCCAGAACGCCACCGCCGCGAAGGCCATGCTCGGGTAGATGATGAAGTCCCTGTGTGCCAAGGTTGCCACGATTACCGACAGCTCGGTCGAGTGCGAAATCAGGCTGGCGGTGAAGAACACCATGAGCAAGGCCGGCTCGGCCAGAAAAGACACCAGCATCTCCCGCCGTGCGCCCAAAGTACCGAAAGACGTGCCGATGTCCATCGCGGCGAGCGCCTGGAATGCCCTCGCCAGCGCGAATATCCCGACCAGCGCGATGACGTCGGCCGCGGGCGAGAACGGCAGATCATTGGCGATCGTCGGCACAATGCCAGCCGCCAGCGCCATGCAGGCAAAGATCATGTAAGGCGCAAAGCGGAACAGCGGGCTGGCATTGCTGGCGATCACCGCGTCCTTGTGGAACAACTTCCTGAGCGTGCGGTACGGCTGGGCGATGGATGGTGCGGATCGTCCCTGCAGCCAGGCACGGCACTGGTTGACCCAGCCCATCAGCAGGGGCGCCAGCAGGATGGCGATCAGGGTCTGGGCGATCTGTAAAAGAATGCCGGTGCTCATGGTTTCAGCGCGATACAAAGATGAGCAGAAAAATCAGGGTGACGAAGCTGTAGGTCAGGTACCACTGGATTCGGCCATGCTGCAGGCGTCCGGCCCGGGCCGACAACCAGGTGACCCAATCGGCTATTGGCTGGTAGATCAACAGCCAGAGCTTGTCGCGACTATCGCCACGGTAGTGCGGATGGCGGTCGAACGGATCCGGGACATCCCGCTCGACGCGCATGAAGCTGCTGAAAATATGCCGGATCGGCTGGCCAAAGCCTTCGGCGCTGTCCTGCATGCGCGCGTCCTGTTCCGGG
>DASQBT010000103.1:0-6782 GCA_035635075.1 Thiobacillaceae bacterium
TTTTCGCGGCATGGAGAAATTCGCCTACGCCTTTCTCCTCAACCAGTCGGCCGACAAAGCCAATGACGAAAGCATCCTGCGGAACGCCGAGCTGCTTGCGCATGGCTTGCCGGTCATATTCATGCGGGTTGAATTTCCCGGTGTCTACTCCGTTGCCGATGGCGAATACCCTTTCCCGGGGCGCGATTCCTTCCGCAATCGCCGTTTCCGCATCCTCCGCACTTTGCGAGAACAGCAGGTCCGTGAAGCGCCCGGCATACCGCTCCAGCGCCACAAACAGCTTGCGCTTCCAGCCCGGCATGCCCTCGTGAAAATAGAAACCATGCGCGGTATAGACGACCAGAGGGATTGCGGTCAGGCGGGCGGCAATGCGCCCAAGGAGCGCGGCCACCGGCGTATGGACATGCAGCACGTCAAACTTTTCGCGCCGGAACAGGCGCACCATGGCGGCCAGCGCCTTCGCAGCCTTGATCAGGTGCATGCTGCGCGCGATGGGCAGGGTTTCGATCGCATACCCGGCTTGGCGCAGCTCGGCGACATAGTCGCCATCGGCGCAGGCGGAAACGACTTCCCAGCCCTGAGCCTCCATGCCGTCGATCAGCGGCAATAAAAAATTACGCAGGGTGAAGTCCACCGCACAGAGCTGGCAGACTTTCAATGCCATTGGCGTTTCCACGCATTGAACATCAGCACGTCCCACAGGTAATACGACCAGTTGCGCCGTCCGTTCAGATGTTCGGCCCATTTTCCCCTTATGGGAGCAGGATCGAAGAAACCTCCCCGCCTGAGCCTGTCTTCGGCCAGCAGGTCCTCGGCCCAATCGCGCAACGGTCCGCGCAGCCACTGATCGAGCGGAATGCCGAATCCCATCTTGGGGCGCTCGATGAGATCTTTCGGTACGTGCTGATACAGGACTTGACGAAGCAGCCACTTGCCTTGGCCATGGCGGATCTTCATGGACAGGGGCAAGCTCCAGGCGAACTCCAGCACCCGGTGATCGAGCAACGGCACACGGGTTTCCAGACTTACCCCCATGGCTGCCCGGTCCACCTTCGTGAGAATGTCATCCGGAAGATAGGTCACCGTATCCAGATACATCATGCGCTGTTCGAAATCGGGCAGTTCAGCCCAGTGACCGCGGTCGGTGAGAATGGTCGGCGGCTCGAAGCCGCCCACTACGACCCCGGCCGGTTGCTTCCAGTGCGATACCAGACCCAGGTAGATTTCCTCGGGGCGCCTCACTGCCAGGATTTCCGCCAGTTTGTGAAGTTTGTCACCCGGGTTGGCGTAGCGCAGGCCGGCCGGCAGCAAACGGGAGAATCCCTGGAACACGCGATTCCAGGCCGCAGGAGGGAAAGCGGTCAAGATCCCCGCGACAGCGGCGCGCAGGGATCTCGGCGCCCAGCCCAGCCGCCGCCAGATGTTCATCGCCCAGAAATAGCGGTTATACCCGCCAAAAAGCTCATCGCCGCCGTCTCCGGACAAACTCACCGTCACATGCTGGCGGGCCAGCTGGCTGACCAGAAACGTGGGAATCTGCGACGAATCTGCAAAGGGTTCGTCATACAGCGTCGGCAGGCGTGGGATCACCGCCTGAGCTTCTTCCGGCGTGACATACCATTCCGTATGTTCGGTGTGAAGATGCCGGGCCACAGCGTGGGCGTGCTCTGCCTCGTTGTAGCCCTCTTCGTTGAATCCGATCGTGAAGGTCTTCACTGGACGGCTGGTCTGGCCCTGCATGAGCGCCACTACTGTGGAAGAATCAACCCCGCCGGAAAGAAACGCGCCCAGGGGGACATCGGACAGCATCTGGCCGCGCACGGACTGGGTGAGCACGCGCTCCAGTTCAATCCGGCAATCTGCCTCGCTGCCGTCAAATCCTTGTCCACGTTCCGCAACCTCCTTGGCAGACCAATAGGGCTGGACCGAAGGCTGGTGCTGCTCAGCGACGTCTTGCTGCTTGAACGTGATGAATGTTCCGGGCAGCAATTTGGAAATCCCCTGATAGATGCTGTACGGGGCAGGGATGGCGTTGTGGCGAAGGAACAGGCTCAGGGCGCCCCGGTCGATGCTGCCGTCAAATCTAGGATACGCCCGCATCGCCTTGAGTTCGGAGGCGAACAACAACGCGCCCCGGTTAAACCCGTAATACAGGGGCTTTTCCCCCAGCCGATCGCGCGCCAGCGTCAAGCTGCGATGCTCACGATCCCAGAGCGCGATGGCGAACATGCCCACCGTCATCTTCAGCGTTGGCTCAATGCCCCAAGTCTCAAATGCGGCCAACAGCGTTTCCGTATCCGAATGCCCGCGCCAGGGTACAGCGCCCAGTTGTTCTCTTAACAGCAGGTGGTTATAGATCTCGCCGTTGAACACCAACACATATCGGCCGTTTGTTGAAGCCATGGGTTGATGGCCCGCTGGAGAAAGATCCAGGATGGACAGGCGGCGGTGGGCCACAGCGATGCCCGCAGCCTCGTCCAACCATGCACCGCTATCATCCGGCCCGCGGTGGAGAATTGCGTTTGCCATGGCGCGCACATCAACAGATGCCTCAGGAGGGAAGGCAGATTGCGCAGTGAAAAATCCGGCCAAGCCGCACATGATTCGCCTACCCTGCCTCCGGGATGCTGCTCATCAGCTCATGGGTTGGCAGCACCCCCACATTCTTTGCCAACGGATAGGCTGCCGCCATGGGCGCAATGACATAGGTTTTGCGGGTGTTGACATCGGCAATTGCGGGTAAAGTCTCGTTCATGCCGACTCGCTGCGATAAAGCGCCGCATACCGGGCGGCAATGCGCTCCAGGGAAAAGTGTTCGATCACCCGCAACCGCGCGCGCGCGCCCAGCGCCTGCCGTTCACCGTCGGGCAATGCGAGAAGATGCTTCCAGGCATTCGCCAGGGCCGCCGCGTCGCCGATCGGAATGACGAAGCCGGTATCGCCGATGATACGCGCCACATCGCCCACGGCGGTTGCCACGCACGGTACACCGCAGCTCATTGCTTCGCCGATGGCGTTGGGAAACGCCTCTCCCCAGGAAGAAGCAGAAGAAGCGATGTCGAGCGCGCTGGTCAGGCGCGGGATATCCTGCCGCTCGCCCAAAAGGTGCAGCCGGCCGCGCATACACGGGTCGCCCGAGGCATCCCGAAACAGCGAGTGATCGAGTGACACGTCTCGCCCCGCAAGCAGAAAGTGCACGTTCGCGCGACAGGCCACGAGCTGACGCGCAGCGGTAATAAACACCTCGTGCCCCTTCATGGGATGGAAACGGGCGACCAGTCCGATCAATTTCGCCTCGGGCGCAAGCCCCAGTTCCTCACGCACCGACCGATACGCCACGCCATCCGGACCGAAGCGTCCGGTATCGAAACCGTTGTCGATCACATGCGCGCGCGCGGCGGCGTAGCCCGCCGCCTCGTGCTGGCCGCGCGCCGTTTGAGAGTTGTAGAGAATTGCCGTTACCCCTGGTGAAAGACGCGCACCGAGCCGGATTATCCAGCGTGTGAGCGGCTTTTCCCGTCCCAAGTCATAGAGGGACTGACGGATCCCCCAAAAAAGCCTGGCCTGGCGGGCGGCCACGCCGCGCGCCCACCACGCGGCGAGATTGCCGTGATACATCCAGCCCTGGATCACGTCGGGGCGAAAGTGCTGCGTGATGCGGACGAGACTGACCGCGGCCTGCGGCACGCGCCATGGCGTATCAAGTCCAAGATGCCAGAGTGGAATGCCGAGCGCTTCGATCTCTTTCGACACCGGCCCTGAAGGAAGTAGCGATACCACCCCGGCTTCGATTTGCGCGTCCTTCAGCCGGGACAGCAGCTTCGCGAGCATTTTCTCCGCGCCGCCAGTGGCAAGGCCGGTGGTGATGAAAACAATGCGCATCAATGCAGGCCCAATGCCTGTTCAGAGCGTTGCACCAGCTTATCGATGCCAAATTCAGCCACGACGCGTGCCCGGCACGTTTCGCCCAGCGCCCGGCGTTCATCGGGAGGCAGGTCGGTCAAATGCTGAATTGCAGCGGCCAATGTGCTGGGATCGCCTGGCGCAACGACGCGGCCCGTGTCCCCAACGATAAGCGCAGAGTCTCCCACATCCGTCACAACACAGGGCACACCACAGGCCATTGCCTCC
The DNA here is from genome assembly GCA_035635075.1 of Thiobacillaceae bacterium. GTDB lineage: Bacteria > Pseudomonadota > Gammaproteobacteria > Burkholderiales > Thiobacillaceae > DASQBT01. The sequence goes on from DASQBT010000103.1 coordinate 4,132, forward strand.
GCGACGGTATTGGTGAAACCTTCGCCGTAAGAAGAAGTAGAAGAAACGATGTCCAGTGCGCTATAGACTGCAGGCATATCGTCTCGTGCGCCCGCCCAGATTAGCTGACTGGTCAGCCCTAAGCCCCTTGCTTGTTGTTTTAGCATCTCGGAATATGCTCCTGGTCCGTCACCTACACAGATGAACCGTACACTCCGGCGCTCACGCGCGATGCGGCTGGCGGCTTCGAGAAAAGTAGGGTGATCCTTCATCGGGTCGAGCCGGCCAACAAGGCCGACGAGTATCTCGTCCTCACCAAACTTCCATGCAGAACGCACCTGTCGTCTCCCCGCTGGATCGAAGCGGAAATATTCCGTATCGATGCCGTTCGAAACTATGGCTATTTTGTCTTCAGGAAAGCCGTTTGCAACCGCATAACGTTTCCCGGAATGGGAATTTGCGATAATGACGTCAGCGAAATGCGCCAGGCGACGCTCTAGGGAGTAGGCCAGGCGAGCAAGCCAGTCATAACGGGATAGGTCCATGTTCGAGGCACGCACACCCCATGCGATTCGCGTACCCGGCACCAGCGACTTAAGCGCAGACGCGAGAATATTGGGCACTGCCAGATAGCTGTGCAACACTGCGGGGCGCTCCTTGCGCAAGAGAAGCGCGAGGCGACTGAGAAATGGCAGAATGTCCCAACGGCCCTTCTTGTCGAGATGAATGACGCGTATCCCGGTTCGGGTGAGCTCGGTCTCGAAGACACCGCCACCAAAAAACACCGCCACAGCAACAGTGTGCCCCCGGCGCACCAAGCCTTTAGCCAGTACAACTAACTGGCGTTCCGCGCCACCACGATCAAGCGAGCGAACAAGGAACAGGATCACTTTTGGGGTTAGGTTCACGCATTTCAACGACATGGGTTATATCAACATAAGCCATTTCAACTCAGCTCCGAGGACACCGTCATTGTTCCTATGGCTCATGGTCGCCGGCAGCGCCGCCACCCGGCTTGTATGTCGCAGAAGATTCGTAAGGAATCTTTTCACCTGCGTTCACTCAGGGCTTCCTCAAATAATTTTTCCCACATGCCGGCAATCCGTTCCATCGAAAATCGGTCCCGCGCCTCGATCGCCCGCGCAGCATACCGCCTCCGCAAAGCGGCATCGCCCATCACTCGATCCAGGGCCGCAATCAAGCCGGGCAAGTCTTCTGGCGGCACCAATAAGCCGTCTACCGCATCACGAATAATGTCGCGTGGCCCAGTGTCACAGTCGAAGCTGACAGCCGGTGTTCCGTGCGCCATGGCCTCGGCCAGGGTATTGGGAAATCCCTCGAAATGGGAACTCATCACATAAAGATCGGCGCGTTCGTACCATTCACCCATGTTGCCCGCACGCCCCGGCAGAAAGACGCGCTTTTCCAACCCGCCTGCCCGCACTTGGCCCTCCAATAGGGCACGCTGCGGTCCTTCTCCCAATATCACCAGATCCCAGTCAAAATATTTCTGCGAGAGATGGGCAAACGCATCCAACAACCAGACAAAGCCTTTTTGATTTTCCAGCCGCCCAGCCGCCAGCAACAACTGTCGCCCGGCTGGGCAGACAGCCCCAGGCCTCACCGTTGGTTCTTGCCAGGGCAAAGGCCAAAGGGCGGCGTTGGGAATTACCGCCAATCGCTGGGCTCTCGTATGGCCTTTGAGCCAGGCCGCGCTTTCGCGAGTCAGCGCCGTCACGGCAGCCAAGCGACGATAGGTATGCCGGCGCAACGCTTCCCACACCATGCCCAAAGAAGATTGTGGAGGGTGGGTGCGCTCCGAGCCGATGGCACGCACCTGAGGCAGCCCCCACGTCGCCAGAGCGAGCAACACATTCGCCGTGGTCATCATGCCGATAGCAATGTCGGGCTCAATCCGACGCAGCACGCGGCGCAGGGCCAGCACGCGGCGCAGATTCTGCGTCAACCCAGCCAGCAAACTGCCGCTGTCGCCTGCCAAGTCCAAGGCAATACGCTTGATGGCCGGATGAAGTTTATAAAAATCAAGGCTGCATGACGCCAATGTAACGATAGTAATATCCCATCCGTTTCCCGCCCAGTAGTTGGCGAGGTTGGTTGTGGCTCGCTCGGCGCCCCCGCCAGTCAGGGAGTAAACGAAGAAAAGGAGTTTCAACGATTGCGGGCCGAGAAGGAGAAGGTCTCACCGCCACCCTTGACCCCAAGTTCAACGAGTAGTTTCTTGAAACCCCAAGTGATACGGCCCTTCCAGTTGAGCGTTCGAATGTCTGCAAAGAAATGGCGTGAGCTCTTCACACTATGAAACTGCTCGGACAGCATCGCGCGCAAGCGGCCTTCGTCAAAACTCTGAACATGACCCCAGCGATGGAATAGTTCCCCGCAGTGGGGGCACACGATACGATAGTCGAGCAAGTTTTCATCAGCGGGTACCGTTCCTATGAATCGCCCACCGGGTTTGAGCACGCGCCTTACCTCGACGAAGGTTGCGCGTAAGATGTCATCGGTTAGATGCTCCAGCACTTCGGACATCACCACTGCATCAAATTGACGATCCGGAAACGGCATAGCCTGAGAAAATCCGACCTTCGCCCGATCTCCGAGTGCATATTGTTCTCGGAGCCTGTTGATCGCGGCCTCGCCGGGGTCTAGTGAAC
>DASQBT010000104.1:0-10524 GCA_035635075.1 Thiobacillaceae bacterium
CGTCGCCTGCCATCCGGCAGTTGGTCGGCAGATTGACCTCCAATCCATTTACGACTTCTTCTACTTCCATGTCGTGCCGAGCCCCGGCACGGTCTACCAGAGGGTTGAAAAACTGCTGCCTGGGGAAGTGCTGAGCTACGACCGGGGTGCGGTAACGCGGCGTTTTTACTGGGCCATGGATTACACCCCGGAAGGCGACCGGGGTTTTCCGGCCTTTCGCAAGGACTTCCGCGAGCATCTGACGACCGGCGTCAAGCACAGCCTCGACAGCACCAGAGCCGGAGCGTTCCTTTCGGGTGGGACCGACAGTTCCACGGTGGTCGGGACCCTGACCGCGGTTCAGGGTCATCCGGCAGAAACCTTCTCCATCGGTTTCGACGCCGAGGGCTTCGACGAGATGGAATACGCCCGCATTGCGGCACACCGCTTTGCCTCGCACAGCCATGAGTACTATCTCAAGCCCGCCGACATCGTAAGCGCCATTCCGGTCATCACCGCGCAGTATGACGAGCCCTTCGGCAACGACTCTGCCGTGCCTGCTTATTTCTGCGCCAAGTTGGCGCGCGAGCGGGGCATCGAGGTCATGTTGGCCGGCGATGGTGGCGATGAAATCTTCGGCGGCAATGCCCGTTATGCAAAGCAAAAAGTTTTCGAGGCCTATTTTCATATTCCCGCCTTCTTACGTCAGGGGCTCATCGAGCCCCTCGCCCATCTGCGCGGCCTCTCGGACCATCTGCCCCTGCGCAAGTTAAAGAGTTATGTGGACCAGGCCAATGTGCGGCTGCCCGACCGGCTGGAAGCTTACAATTTTCTGCACCGAAGCCCGCTCAGCGACATTTTCGAGCAAGATTTCCTCGCCACCGTCGATCCCTCGGCAACCGCCCGGCAGTTGCGCGCAGTGTATGAGCGCACCAATCATGCCGATCCCGTGAAGCGCATGATGCACATCGACCTGAAATTCACCCTAGCCGACAATGACCTGCGCAAGGTGGTCACGATGTGCGAAGCAGCCGGAATCGAAGCCCGCTTCCCTTTGCTGGACGATGGTCTGGTGAACTTTTCCGGACACCTGCCGCCCGAGTATCTGGTCAAGGGGCTGAAGCTGCGCTGGTTTTTCAAAGAAGCACTGCGCGACCTGCTTCCGGAACAGATCATCAACAAGACCAAACATGGCTTCGGTCTGCCTTTCGGCCCCTGGAGCGTCTCGCACGGCCCGCTGCGCGAGCTGGTGGGTGACGGCCTGTCTGCCCTCACCCGTCGCGGCTGGGTGCGCAGGACTTATTTGGATCACATTCTGCACCATCAGCGAAATACTCATGCCAGTTATTACGGCATCATGATCTGGGTGGCGATGATACTGGAGCAGTGGCTTGAAGCCCACAATCAGTGAGGACGAATTAGGAATAACACAACCTGGCTCAGCGCATGACTTTCTTGTAGAACCAGTAGGCCTTTTTTGCCGAGTTGTGCAGAATGGATTCATCCGATACATATTTGCGATAGATGCCTTCCGCGTGCTTTTCGAATCGCCATTTCAGGTAATCCAGGAATGCGCGGTCCCGATAGGCCTTGAAATAGGCTTCCAGTTCTTCCCTGGTTCTGGCCAGGCCATTATCGGCATATTTCGCTACATAAGGGGTGAAGTCGGGATACAGGCGTGACGTGCTCCAGTTGCCGTGCAGCGTCGTTTTCATGAAATTGGCGATCAGCATGTCGTCAAACACTTCATAGCGCACTGCCGTCATCAGCGAGTTGCGCGGTGCTTCAAAGGTCACGCCGCGGTTGTACTTGCGCTCGCTGATCCTGATGACATTGTCCTGCCCACCCACTCTGAGATTGATGAAGTCGAGGTAGGTGGACAAGTGCTGTATGCGCTGAAAATAGTCCCTCGCCAGATTCCGTTCTTCCTGGTCGAGTTTGTCATTCCAGTCATCGCCAAACTGGCCCGGGGACAACAACGTCGCCGGCATTGGCTTCGGCTTGATTTCCTCCCAACTGTCATCGCCGCAGTTATAGCGTATGTATGCCGGCAACATGCGGCACTTATCGGATTTGAAGCCTGCCCAGTAGTCCTCCAGAGCCGTGTGATGAACATTGGCCCAGGCCGAATCCTCGCGCTGGTAGGTATGCATGGAGCTGAATGGAATGAAATATTTGGCGCCCACCGCTTCAGTGCGATGGGCATTGCGTCTGCCGATTTCCGGTACCACCTCTGCCGGCGCAATGCGGCGTCCATCTTCGTCGAAGAAATTGATCATATCGGCGTCGCCAAAACGGCTTGACAGGCCCATCATGAAAGATATCGGGTAGCGCTTGATGATGCTGCGCACATGGCTTTCCCAGCCATGATCGGAGGCATCGGTGCGATTGAAAATCAACCGCCCATTTACGTCAGCGAGCAGCACCGCGTCCTGATTGAGATCGGAAATGCAGTACACGCGGATGTTCTTTGACAGGGGATACCACCGGCGATCCCTCATTACATGCACCTCGTGGCCTTGGCCTTTGAGGTCGTCCTGTATACGTTTCCCGACATGGTCGGGCAGGAGGATCTTCTTGCCCATGAACTGCGGCATGCAATCGGCATTCAGGTGATCGGGATGACCATGGGATACCCATACATACTCTGCCCCCAGTATGCCTTTCATCTGCTGTGAGGGGATCTCATGTGACTGTCCCCAACTGCCGAAATACGCCTGTGGGGTGAACCAGGGATCGGTCACCAGGATCGGACGGCCTTCGTCATAGAGCGTCAGGATGGCATTGCCTATGGTTTCAAATCCGGTATCCATCACGGCCTTCCTTCTCTGTCAGGTTTTGGGTCTAAGCAAGCGCACCACGCCAGCACGTTGTCCGCTTGCCGCCTGTGCTGTCTGAGTCACAGCTTGTCTCTGCGTCAGCAGATGGAGTATCACCACAATCGCAATCAGGTGGTAATAAAGATCGAAGAATGCCAAGCCAAGGAAGGCCCCGCCGGTGGCATAACCGATCAGACTGACCTGAGTCATCGAAGCCAGATCGGCCGCCCATTTGTCCTGCGCACTCTTCCTGCATCGCTTGATAACCTTGCTGGCTCGCCACCAGGTCAAAACTCCAAGAACAATGAACAAAGCGAATCCGATAAAGCCCAACTCTCCCATGGTTTCGAAATAGATGCTGTGAACATCATGGATGTTATTTGGATCAGGCGCATATTGGCGGAAAGTCGAAGGCTTGAACATATCCAACCCCCCGCCGGTAATCCGGTCCTTCGCCACGGCGTAGGCGGTATACCAGGCATTGATCCGGCCCATGGCCGAATCATCCTGCTGATAAGTCTGGATCGTGTTCATGCGGTCGTACCACTTTTGCGGCATGACCATCACCATGATCGCAATGGCGAGCGCCATATAGATGCCGGTCATGATCTTGCCCCGGCTCTTTAGCCATAGAAAGACGCCCATGGTGACCATCGCGACCAAAGCCCCCCTTGACTGGCTGCCGATAGTGGCAACGCCGGTCAGCACCATGGCTGCGGCCAGTCCCCAGCGGACCCAGTTTCGCGTCGCCTGTAAATGGAGGTAGCGGATCAAGGGAATCGTAATAACCAGTGCAAGGGCAATCTCGTTGTTTCCGCCGATGAAGGTGCCGATCGGTCCCCGTACCTGGTACACACCGCCGTGCGCGATGGTGAATATGCCGCCCTTGATGCCATAGAATCCCAAGGAAAGTGCAATGACCCAAATCAGCCAGTGGAGCCGCTGCCGGTCGGTGATCAACATGATGGTCACCAGGGTCATCAACTGGATCTTCCAGACCTTGTTCCACTCTGTCCATGCAAAATCCGGATAAAAGGCGAACAAATTGCAGAAAACCATCCAGACATTAAACAACAGCAGAACAACGATTTCCGCCGTCCAGGGAATGCGTTTGGGTTCCTTCGACAAGGCAAATGACAGAAGGGTAACGAGGGCCACGATCAGCGCAAACGGAAACGTATAGGCAAATCCCCAGCACAGCCGATGAGGATTCATGTAGGCCAGCCAGGACCAAAGATAAATGCCGTAATGCGGGCGCCGGAATACGAAGAAGAGGCCAATAAATACTACCGCAGTGACAAACAGATCTCTCACGTGAATTCCTTTGCCGCAGACGCACTTCGTTTATACCAGCTAATCCGGGGCGGTAGATTGGCGCTCCGCAACATCCCCTCCTGAAGCCGCTTGGCCAAGGCCCGCTCCTGCCGCAGTCCACGCTGCTTCACTTGATACAAACGCCCGTTGCCAGACTGGCGCGCGCCAAAGCGTTCTCCCGCTGCCAGACGGCTGACAAATTCCGCGTAGATGGACGCACTGTCCTTCACCGCGCGCCAGAACAGGGACAGCTCGGAATCACCCTCAACCACGGCGGGACGAACGTGAGCGATGAGCTCGCCAGTATCAATGCCCGAGTTAATGTAATGCAGGGTGCAGCCGACATTTTCCGGTTCTCCATTGTAGAGCGCCCAGAAAGTGCAGTCCGCGCCACGGTAATCAGGCGAGAGTCCACCATGCAGATTGACCATGCCCAGCCTTCCTTCTCGCAGCAGCGCGCCGCGTATCAGCGAGGTGCCGAACACGCAGATCAGATCGGGCTGAAGCTCCCGCGCCAAGCGCAAGACTTCAAGGTGGTTGATGTGCGGCACCTCCCGGACGAGCTCGGGACAATCCAGGTGCGGTGTTTCGGCACCGAAGAAGAACTTCGCCTCTGCTCCCCCGCTGTAGCGGCGGCGGTCCCGCAGCCAGCGCCAAACCTTGCGCCACAGCCGGTCGGGACGGAGTTTGCCGAGGCTCTTGCGCAGATTCCACTCGCTACCAGTCTCCTGCACGATGGCCAGCGGCCGTCCTGCGCCGCACAATGCATTGGCGACGTATAGATGGCGTGGACTGCGGCCGCACAGGATCAGCAGAGACAACTCGGTCACCGAGGCAGCCCCCTTGCCACCGCGGGCACCGGCGGCACCACCGAGTTAGCCATGTCCATCATCAAGGCGTCGGCAAAGAACTTCGCCGCCCAGTTGGGAAATTCGAACCGCGAGTAGGCACCCCAGATGGGGGCAGAGCCCGGAATCGCCCCGCGTAGAATGTCGTCAGATTCCTCGATACGCTGAGTGCGCTTGACGAAGGCGATGGCCCTGCCCGCCGCGTCCCGGTAATCGCGTTCACCGGTGAGCTGGAACAAACGCAGCCAGCAAAGCGCCATCTGGGCCACGCCGGTTACACAGGCATAGCCGGCGGTTGGCGCCCAGCCGTCATCGTAGGTGCCGGCCAGCCAGCCATCCGCACGCTGTTGTGCCATCAGCCCGCGAGCGGCACGTTCGGCCGAGCGCAAATAGCGCTCTTCGCCAAGCAACACTGCGGACTCGAGGAATCCGCGTATGGCGTAGGCGATCGTATGGGTGTAGGGATCCCGCCCCGGCAGGAAAGCATTGGCACGGTACCAGCCCGAAGGCGTTTGCTGCCCCAGCGCCCAGTCGAGATTGCGCCGCGCTGCCTGCACCAGGCTGTCTTCATTTGCCAGGAGTCCGATGCTGGCGAGCGCCCAGATTGCGCGCGTGTTGTAGACGTGGGGCACACCATTGTGTTCAAACTTGCGATAGCAACCGTCGTCGTCCTGCTGCTGCGCCAGCCAGCGGCCGGCGCGCACGCCCACCGCCAGGCAGTCCTGGCGCTTGAGCTGGGTGTAGCCCGCCACCAGGCCGTGCATGATCTGGCCCTGGTTGAAGATCACAGCATGGCTCCCCTTCTCACCGAAGTGCCCGGGAAAGGCGCCGTCGGCATCCTGCAAGGATAGTTCCCAATCGAGCATGCGCTGCGCGCGCTCGACCAGTTCGGGCCGCCCGACATATTGGGAGGCGACAAGGAAAGTCTCGATGATGTAGCCGGTGGTTTCCGGATAGCTGGGCAACCAGCCGTCCTCGAAGCTCCAGCCCGCGGCCACTCCGCCGGCATCGTGCGTTCCCGTGCGTACATCCTGTGCGCGACACAGCCAGTCGATCGCAGCGCGCAAATGGGTGCGGTGATCATGCTCGATTTGCCTGGCACTGCTTGGCAAGTCTTCCAAAACTAGACGCAAGTGCCTGGATTGCCAGGGCCTATATCGCAGAGGCAGGTCAATAAGGTTCGTAGATATCATTTTTGTCTTCAAGGAGTCAATCAGGCTGCGGCCTGTTTCAGGTCGGTTCCAAGGTTTACGTGGCTGACAACATAACGGTGTTTTCCCGAGAGTTCAGGAGGGATGTCCTGCAGCAAGTTCAAACTGACCTTCAGCTTCTGTCCCAGGCGACCACGGAGGCCTTCAACGATCGCTTTTCCGGACTGTTCACTCCAGCCTGCCCCTGGCACAATTTGTACCTCCATCTGAAGCGCGCTGTGTTGAATGCACTTAAACTGCGCAATACCTTCCACAGCCCGCAGCACGTAGATCACTGCCAGGGCGTGCATGATGGTGCCGTCTTCCCGCACCACAAAGTCGGTCTGGCGGCCGGCAACGTCCTCGATCACGTGCAGCCCGCGGCCCCCAGGGTCCTGACGTGAGGACAGGCGCACGCGATCTCCGGTGCGGTAGCGTATGAAGGGCTGCGCCTCGGACACGAGGCCGGTGATCACGGCTTCGCCCTCCTCGCCAACGCAAACTGGTCGACCCTGGGCATCCAGCACTTCCAGAATATGGCTTTCGCTCATCAGCAGCATCTGGCCGCCTGGAGCCTCGTGTGCGGTGAAACCGATGTCGCGGCTGCCGAATTCGTTCGCCACCGGCGCGCCGAAAAAGCGGCCGATCAATTCGCGTTGGTGGGGATAAAGCGGTTCACCGGTGGTGCACACTACCCTGAGCCCCGGCAGCCGCGGGCGCATGCCTCGCGCCTCGCCGTGCGCAGCCAGAAGGGCGATGGAGCTTGCGTAGCCATAGATACAGCGCGGCTGCCAGGCGGATATGGCCTGCAGGTACTCGTCCATCCGCGCCGGCGACATTTCGAATGCATTCAGAACCAGCTGGTTGATCAGCCTATCGCGCAGCGTCTTGATCCGGTCGGTCTTGTCGAGTTCCACCGGCGCACCCCACAGGTAGACCTCCCGGTCCCCCACATCAACGCCCCACCAGCGGCGCGCCCGCATGCGGCCCGCGGCATCGGAAGCCTGCCGGCCGCGGCCAAAATAAAAAATCAGCGGCTCGCCCGACGAGCCCCCCGTGGTGTATTTGAACGCGCCGCCCGGCACCCCCTTCCAGACAATGCGATCCACGTTTTCCCGGGCATCGCGCTTGTCCATTACTGGCAGCCGCGTCAAGTCCTGCAGGCTCACACTTCCGTCCCGCACCTGGCGCTCCAGGCCGGCCAGCTTAATGCGTTGACTGTGCCAGGGACTGTGTTCCAGCGCGGTCACCAGCAGGCCATTCAGCTTGCGCGCTTGCAAGGCTTCCAGCTCGGCGCGGGATAACCACTGGCTTTGTTCCAGTTCTCTTAAGTATTGAAATGTGGGCCGCCCCACCGCACGCTCCTGCAGCGGATAGATGATGCGGCGCGAAAGCCAGGGCATCATGGCATCGTTTCCCTTCCGGCAAATGGCAGTTCGCTCTCCGGTTCCAAACCGGCATTGACCAGCTGCCTGAATTCTTCCACCAGCACCGCAATCCGCGACTCCCAGCCATTGTTCTCGGCGCAGGCGCGGATCGCCCGACGATCCCACTCCCTGGCCAGGGCGCGCGCAAGCGCCTGCTGCAGGGCGGCGGCATCATCAAACGGAACGATCTCCCCCAGGCCGGCATGGCACACCACTTCGGCATTGCCGCCCACGTTCGTGGTCACGACCGGCAGCCCGCAGGCCATGGCTTCGAGAAACACATTGGCCCAGCCCTCGTTGCGGGTGGCCAGCACGAACACGTCGGCGGCGGAAAGGGGCCACCTGAGTTCGTGGGGGGCAATGGGCCCGAGAAAATGCACCTGCCGGTCCAGGCCAAGTGCTGCCACCTGTTCGCGCAGCGCCTGTTCCAGATTGCCTTCCGGACTTGCGCCCCCGACGATGAGGTAGTGCAGCTCCGGCTGTTCCTTCAGCAGTTCGGGCAGCACCGCGAGCACGCGATGAAAGCCTTTGCGCTCCACCAGCGCGCCGACCGAAACCAGCACCCGGGCCGAATCGGCCAAGCCGCAGCGGACCCGCGCTTCATGTCTATCCCCGGGCCGAAAGCGCTCCGTATCCACCCCATTACCAACCACCCGGCCCTTGGCGGGCGGCATGCCAAGTCCAATGGCAAGCTGGCGCAGCGATTCGGACACGCTGAAGACGCGGCTCGCCCGATTCAGCGCCTCTTTCAATCTGTCGCGCAGGTGGGGGTCGCGGCTGTGCGGCACTTCCGTGCCGCGCAGCGTAAGGGTCACCGGCACGCCAAACCAGCGGCCCAGCAGCGCCGCTGCATATCCATCCGGATAGGCAAAATGGGCGTCGATCAGGTTAAAGCCGAAACTCCGGCGCAAGCGCCACATCAGGGGTAGCGTAGCTAACCCCATGAACAAGCCGTCGAACTGCCGCAATATGCCAGGCAGTGCGAAAAAGCGCGGGTAATATACTTCTATGCCTTGTTGCAGCTCGTGGCGCGGCGGCATCAGGCGGTAGCCGGGGCGCAGCAGCCTGATCAGTCCCTGGCCGGGGAACCAGGGGCGCGGTGAGACGACCGTGAGGGGCAGTTCACGCGCGACCCGAAACATGCGCTCGCGGATGAACAGGCCCGCGCTCGGTTGGGCCGAACTGGGGAACAGGCTGCTCAGCACCACCAGGCGCGGCTCGCGCTCGCTCATGTCGACGCGCCCCGCAGGCCCTGATACACGGGAATGTACTTTGACACGCTGGTCTTCCAGGTGCGCTCGGATTCCACAAACTTGCGCCCATTGGCCTTTAACCGAGGCCACTGCTCGGGATGATCGAGCAGGGTCATCACCGTCCTAGCCAGAGCGTGGGCGTCGCCGGCAGGAAACAGCAGCCCGGTCTGGCCATTGCGAATCAGCTCCTTGTGCCCACCGACATCGGAGGCGACGAACAGCCTGCCCTGGGCCATGGCTTCAAGCGGCTTGAGTGGTGTGACCAGATCGGTGAGCCGCATGGAGTGTCGGGCATAGACGAGTACGTCCACCAGATCGTAGTAGCGGTTCACCTCGTGATGCGGAACCCGGCCGGTAAACACGATCTTGTCCTCAAGCTTCAGCTGTTTCGCCTGGGCCCTGAGATTCTGCTCCTGCGGGCCGCCACCGACCAACAGCAGTTTGACATCCGGCATTTGAGAAAGTATTTCCGGCAAGGCTTCCAGCAGCAGGTCCAGTCCCTCATAGGCATAGAACGAGCCGATAAATCCCAGCACCCGGCTGCCCGCCAGGCCCAGTTGCTGTTGCAGGGCGAGATCGGGCTCGCCGCTCGGACCGAACTTTTCGATATCAACCGCATTGGGGATGACGGTGATTTTTTTTCTGCCCACGCCTCGGGCTATCAGATCATCCTGCAAGCCCTGGCAGATCGTCGTGATTGCATCGGCATGCTTGACCACCCAGGATTCCTGGCTGCGGGTCATGCGGTAGCGCAGGCTGCCCTCCCGCGTGGAGCCGTGATCCACCGCAGCGTCCTCCCAGAAAGCCCTGATTTCATACACCACCGGAATATGAAGCGAATGGCCAGCGCGCACTGCCGGCATGCCGTTAAGCGCCGGTGAGTGGGCATGGATGATATCGGGTTTGACCATTTCCGCCACTTCCAGCAAGCGCCTTTCGGTGGCCCGCATTTGGGCGAACAGATTGAGCACGGGCAGCCGGGAAAAAGAGCCCCCGGGCACGGGTGTGCGATAGAAATGCAAGCCGTCCACCGTCTCTTCGGACACGCTGCAGCCAGCCTGCTTGGGGCTGGTCAGGTGATAGGTTTCCCATCCCAAGGCGCGCTGCTCGCGCAAGATGGCCGCCGAGCGGAAGGTGTACCCGGAATGCAGGGGAATGGAGTGATCGAAGACGTGCAATATCCGCATCTTCTTAGGCCTCCGGGAGGCGAAACACAAGCCAGAATCCCAGCCAGGACAGATCTGTGTCGCTCACTGTTCGGAAGGCAGAGCATAACCGGGGGCGGATAGTCCGGATGTCGTTCTGGCTGGCAAGCAGGGTCGGTTTGAACTTGACAATTCTGAGGTTCAGTTGGTCCAGGATGTTCCGGTAGCTGTCCACCCGAAGCCGATTAGGAAATCCCTTATAGCCGTACATGAGTTTCCACAGCCAGGTCGGCCAGGTGAGAAAATCTAGCGGGTTATTCCGGTGCAGGCCGTGGCTCTTCAGATCAACCTGATGCACCGACCACGCCTGCAGATTCATGGCCTGACGCATATCGTCAAACGTTGCCTGAAGGTCATTCACATGTTCGAGCGCCGCCCGCGAAATGACCAAGTCTGCCCAGCGCTTCATGCCGGACAGTCCTTTGGGATGGATTTGATAGCGTATCCGTTCCGGGTTAAGGCCGCTGGCGTAATCACCGGCAATGCGGA
>DASQBT010000105.1:0-3022 GCA_035635075.1 Thiobacillaceae bacterium
CCGGTGAGTGGGCATGGATGATATCGGGTTTGACCATTTCCGCCACTTCCAGCAAGCGCCTTTCGGTGGCCCGCATTTGGGCGAACAGATTGAGCACGGGCAGCCGGGAAAAAGAGCCCCCGGGCACTGGTGTGCGATAGAAATGCAAGCCGTCCACCGTCTCTTCGGACACGCTGCAGCCAGCCTGCTTGGGGCTGGTCAGGTGATAGGTTTCCCATCCCAAGGCGCGCTGCTCGCGCAGGATGGCCGCCGAGCGGAAGGTGTACCCCGAATGAAGAGGAATGGAGTGATCGAAAACGTGAAGAATGCGCATGTCAGGCCGCTTGGCTTGTCTGCTCCGCCATGCCCATTACCTGGCTCAGAAAAGCGTCGAACATCAGCAAGGTCCACAGAACCACCGAATAATCCCGCCGGCCGGACTGGTGGTGATCGAGAAGCTCCAGCAGATAGTCGCGATTAAACATGCCCGTACCCAGCAGACGCTCGCCGAGCACTGCATGACGCACTTTGTCCCTAAGCGGCCCCCGGAACCAACTGGCCAGCGGCACGGAAAATCCCATCTTTTTCCGATACAGCACATCGTGCGGCAGATAAGGCTCGAGGGCCTTCTTGAACAGGTATTTGCCTTCGGTGCCGCGCAGCTTCAAGTGCACCGGCAAGCCCGACACCCAGCCCATCAGTTCGTGATCCAGCAGCGGTTCGCGGACTTCCAAGGCATGGGCCATGCTCGCCCGGTCGACCTTGGTAAGGATGTCCCCGACCAGATAGGTTTTCATGTCAAGATATTGGACCAGGGAAAGCGGATCTTCTGTGGGGCTCGCTGCCGCGTGGCGGCGCAACACTTCCGCTGCTTGGTAGCCCTGGAGTTCGCGCTTGAAACTTTCGCTGAAAAGCCGTCTGCGCTGCACGTCGGAAAGCAGCGACACACCATGGAAGTAGCCTTCAACCGTATCGCGTGCCAGGGCCTCGAATGTGGTCTTGGCGCGCAGCACCTTGGGCGCCCAATCGGCTTTTGGATAGATCTGCCCCAAGGCGCCGAACACCGGGCGGCGCAGGAACAGCGGCATCAGCGAGCGCAAACGCTCTTCGTAGCGGAACCAGCGGTAGCGCCGGTAGCCGGCGAAGTTTTCGTCGCCGCCGTCACCGGACAACGCGACTTTCACGTGCCGCCGCGCCAGCTCGCAGACGCGGTAGGTAGGCAGGGCCGAACTGTCCGCATACGGCTCGTCGTACACATTGGCCAGCTTGTCGATGAGGGAAAAGTCATCGCTGTCAACGGTGTCGACAAAATGATGCGTCTTATACCGCTCGGCCACCATCTGGGCAAAAGCGGCCTCATTGAAGGCGGGATCGGTGAAGGCGATGGAGCAGGTATTGACCGGTTCTGCACTCTGGCTGGCCATCATGGCCACCACTGCAGACGAGTCCACCCCACCCGAAAGGAAGGCACCCAAGGGTACATCGGCGATCATGCGCAGGCGAATCGAGTCCTTAAGCCTGTCGATAAGCTCGTCCTCCGCCGCCTTCGGGCTGGCCACTTCCACCGCGCTGAACGGCATGTCCCAATACTGCCTCGGCAGCGGCCGGTTCCGGCCGCGTTGCGCCGTCATGACAAAGCCCGGCGGCAGTTTGTGCACGCGCTTGAAAATCGTGCGCGGCTCGGGGACGTAGCCAAAGGCAAAATATTCTTCCACCGCCAAGGGGTCGATCTGCCGCGTCAGGCCGGGATGCTGCATGAGCGACTTGAGTTCGGAGCCGAATACCAGTTCACCCGAATCGAGGAAGGCATAGTAAAGCGGCTTGACGCCGAAGCGGTCGCGCACCAGGAAAAATTTGCCCCGGTTGCGGTCCCACAGGGCAAACGCGAACATGCCGCGAAAGCGTTGCACACTGTCTTCGCCCCAGGCCTCCCAGGCATGGACGATCACCTCGGTGTCCGAGTGGGTGCGAAAGGTATGCCCTAGCGCCTGCAGCTCGGGCACCAGCTCCTGGAAGTTGTAAATTTCCCCGTTGAACACAACGATCACCGAACCATCCTCATTGAACAGAGGCTGCTGGCCGGTGGAGAGGTCGATGATCGACAGGCGCCGGTGGCCCAGGGCGACGCCCGGTTCCAGATGCAGCCCCGCTTCGTCCGGGCCCCGGTGGGCTTGGCTGTCATTCATGCGGATCAACAGAGCCCGATCGAACTCGCGCCGTCCTTCGAGATCAAAAATGCCTGTTATCCCGCACATCTGTTCACATTTCCGCTGTCGATTAGTACTTGTTGTCTCAACACCCGGTCATACACGGCCTGATACGACGCCGCCATGGCGTCCAGGCTGTGGGCGGATTCTATCCCGGTACGCGCTGCCGCGCCTTCCCGCTGCCGACGCACCGGGTCATTCAGATAGCTTCGCAAGACCTGTGCCAGTATCTGGGGATTGGCAGGCTCGAATAATGCCCCGGTCATTCCTTCGCTGACCAGTTCGAGGTTTCCCCCGACCCGGGTGGCAATCACCGGCAGGCCGCAAGCTTGGGCTTCCAGGATGGTGTTGGAGATACCTTCGTTGAGGGAGGGCAGTACGAACACGTCGAGGGCCTGCAAACAATCGGCAATATCATGCCGCTCGCCGGGCAGCCAAGCCAGCGCCGCGAGGTTCGCCTCATCCAGCAGTCGCTGGCACTGCGCGCGCGCCTCGCCTTCTCCCACCAGCACCAGTCGGGCCCTCTGCCGAGCTTCATTGGATTCCTGCACCATACGGATGAAGGCGCGCACCAGGGTGGGATAGTCCTTCACCGCCGCCATGCGGCCGACAGAACCAAACAGCACGCTGGCGTCATCGGCAAAGCCTGACGGCAGAACTGCCGGCCGGCCACCGCGGCGTGGATGGAATTTGGCGGAATCCACGCCATTGTAGATCTGGTTCACTCGCACGCGCTTACCGCCGATCCTGTTGACCAGCCAGCCCGCCAGATCCTTGCTGACCGCAATGTACTCCTGCGCAAACGGCCGCGCAGCCTTGCGCAGCAGATTGTATTT
>DASQBT010000106.1:0-7614 GCA_035635075.1 Thiobacillaceae bacterium
CCTCATCTACACCCTGTTCGGCGGCATGTGGGCGGTGGCGATCACCGATTTCCTGCAGATGATCGTGATCGTGGTCGGCATGCTTTGGATAGGCGGAGAAATCAGCAGCCAGGTGGGCGGCGTCGGCGCGGTGGTCAGCCACGCCGCAGCGGCCGGGAAGTTCAGCTTCTGGCCGGCGCCTAACTTGAAGGAAATCATAGGTTTCTTTGCCGCATGGATCACCATGATGCTGGGTTCCATCCCGCAGCAGGACGTATTCCAACGCGTTCAGTCTTCCAAGACCGAAAAGATTGCGGTGTGGGGTTCGGTGTTGGGCGGAGGCCTCTACTTCCTGTTCGCCTTTGTTCCGATGTTTCTGGCGTATTCCGCCACCCTCATTGACCCGAACCTGGTGAAGAGCCTGATCGACACTGATTCGCAGATGATCCTGCCGCGCCTGGTGATTGATCACGCGCCGATGTTCGCCCAGGTGATGTTCTTCGGCGCCCTGCTGTCTGCCATCAAGAGCTGCGCCTCGGCCACCCTTCTGGCGCCTTCGGTGACCTTCACCGAGAACCTGCTCAAGCCCATGATGGGCAGGATGTCGGACCACAAACTGCTGCGCACCATGCGCATCGTGACCCTGAGCTTCACCATCCTGGTCACGCTCTATGCCATCAATTCCAAGGCCAGCATTTTCAAGATGGTGGAGAACGCCTACCAGATCACCCTGGTAATGGCCTTCATCCCCCTGGCTTTCGGCGTGTACTGGAAACGCGCCACCAACCAGGGCGCCTTGCTGTCCATCTTCCTCGGTCTGTCCACCTGGCTCGCGCTGCTGCTGTTTGGACCGGAAGACCCGTTCATTCCTGCCCAGTTCGCCGGCCTGCTGATGTCGCTGCTGGGCATGGTGGCGGGTTCCCTGCTGCCTCAGTGGGTCGCCCCTCCCTTGCCTGAGCGCGACCTCCACGCCGCCTTGCACCACCGGGCGGCCGCGCATACCCAGCATGTGGAGCACGTGCCGCATCATCACCCCTAATTCGACCCGGTCATTGACCTCGTCAGCCTGCTAACTTGTCGTATGTGGCCGGGGAAGGGTTCGACCCATCCTGGTTGGCGGGGCTATTGATGGGCATTCCTGGAATCGCGGCCGGTTCAGTATCGCTCTTGCAGTTCGTAGCAACATCCTCATGAAATGAGTCCATCAGATCAGGCTCATCAATCTGCCCAATTCTTATCCGGTTTTATTTCAAACCTTGCTTCTTCACGAAGTCGGATTTTTTTACACTTGACATCGACCTAACTAAAAAATTAAGGCCTACAAGAAAGCCTTTGGCATATAAGGCGTTGTTGCGTAACAAGTTATTTAACAATCAAATTCTTTTGGCATGACTAATGCTGTTCCAAGACTGAAAACAAATCGGTGGCAGTTTTTGATTTGTTAGGGAGTTTTGCTTGCCAGGGATACCAACTATTAGAGGATCAAACATGAAGAACATGAAACCCGTCTTGTCTGCGATTGCGCTTATCGCCACTTCAGGCTTTGCGTACAATGCCTCGGCCACCCCGCTGCCTGCCGGTTGGTCGTGTACCGGCAGCTGCGGAACGAACACCGCTGCCGACGGCGACGTCACGCTGGCGCCCGGCTTTAGTTCCTACCAGTGGATATCGACTGCCGGCGGCCCCGGCGGGGCTGGACAACTGCCCGTTGGCCCCACCGGACAGGAGACCAACGGCTCGGATGCGCACACCCCGACCTTCACGGTCAATGCCGGCGACAAGTTGAACTTCTACTTCGACTACATTACCTCCGACGGCCAGGCCTTCACCGAATACGCTTGGGCCGGTCTCTTTCAGGGTGCCAGTACTTTTGATTCCTATCTTTTCACCGCGCGCACCACGAACTCCGGCAACACCGTGCCTGGCTTCGGCTTGCCCGGCCTTGGCGCGGGTGTGACGCTGACCCCGAGTTCCACCGCAATCAACCCCGGTCTCACGCACTTCTCGCCCCTTCTCGGCTACTCGGGCGCGTGTTACCTCGGTACCACGCAAGGTTGCGGCAGCACCGGCTGGATCCAGATGAACTATACGTTTACCACGGCCGGGACCTACTCGTTGGGCTTCGGCGTCACGAACGCGCTCGACCAGATCTACGATACTGCGTTTGCGATCGCAGGTGTGTCGATCAACGACGTGCCGATCGAGGATATTCCCGAACCCGCTTCGCTCGCCCTCTTGGGCATCGGTCTGGCCGGTCTGGGTGTGATGCGCCGCAAACAGCGCACCTAACAAGCTCTTCTCAGGGAGAAACGGCGGCTGCGGCCGCCGTTTTCTATCGACCGGCGCTCAGCGCAAATAGCCCTCATGCTCCAGCTTTGGCAAGATGCGCTGGATCGCTTCGTCAACTTCGAGATCGGTCGTATCAACCGCAATCTCTGGGTGTTCGGGGACTTCGTAAGGGTCGGACACCCCGGTGACCTCCGGGATCAGCCCGGCGCGGGCCTTGGCATACAGTCCTTTGCGGTCGCGGGATTCGCAGGTTTCGATCGGGGTGGACACATGTACTTCGATAAACCCTCCTATACCTTCGATCATCGCCCGCACATCCCGCCGGGTTTGTCGATATAGGGAATTACTAACGGGCAACTTGGCTCAAACCCTGGAATAAAGCCTTGAGCGCCTTGGCCGTAGCCGCACGATCACGTTCAGCAAGCCTGCCGAGTTTGCGGAGAATCAGCTGATGATCGAGAGTAAAAAGCTTCATGCGAACAACGGAAGCCGAGGGCAAACCGGCCGCATCCAGATCAACAATCTCGATGTCCAAAGGCCAACTGGAATTTTTGGCGCTGGTAATCATCGCCAGTACCGAGTGCCCTGATGCCGCATTGAATGCAGTAAGGTCGGACAACACGAGCGCCGGTCGACGTTTGGTCGTGTTTCGGTCGGCAAACGGGAAAGGCACGCCGACCACGTCAAAGGCTTCATAAGTCACGATAAGCCGCTTCGTCCGCCTCTGAATCCCACTCGCCCAGCGTGCCCGCCAAGGCTTGAGCGTAAGCCAGGTCGAGCGGTTGCGCTTTGCGCAGGCGCACGACGTCGCCGTCAATATCGAAAGCAATGACGTCACCCGCTTCGACATGCAAACGCTTGCGCACCGGCTCAGGGATGGTGGCTTGATATTTGGTCGTTAACTTGCTGGTTGTGGTGCGCATGGCTGCATTTCCGAAGAGTCGGTAATATGGTAATAATAGCATTACCACAATAAGATGGGCCAAGACCCTGATTTTTTCATCGCAGGATACGCACTTGGTCAGCGCAAATACCCCTCATGCTCCAGCTTGAGCAGGATGCGCTGGATCGCTTCGTCAACTTCGAGATCGGTCGTATCAACCGCAATTTCCGGGTGTTCCGGCACCTCGTAAGGGTCGGACACCCCGGTGAACTCCGGGATCAGCCCGGCGCGGGCCTTGGCATACAGGCCTTTGCGGTCGCGGGATTCGCAGGTTTCGATCGGAGTGGCCACATGGACCTCGATGAACCCGCCCACCGCCTCAATCATGGCACGCACGTCGCGCCGGGTCTGCCTATAGGGCGCAATGGGCGCGCAGATAGCGACACCGCGGTTCTTGGTGATCTCGGAGGCGACAAAACCGATGCGGCGCACATTGATGTCGCGGTGCTCACGCGAGAAGCCCAGTTCGGAAGACAGATGCCGACGCACGATATCCCCATCCAGCAGGGAGACTGGGCGGCTGCCCATTTCCATCAGCCGGATGCCCAGGGCACGGGCAATCGTGGACTTGCCCGCGCCCGACAAGCCGGTGAAGAACACGGTGAAGCCTTGCTTGTCCTTGGGCGGGTGTGCCCGCTGCAATTCGGCGATGACTTCCGGAAAGCTGCACCAGTCGGGAATTTTCAAGCCGTTCTTCAGCCGCCGCATAAGCTCGCTGCCCGCCATCACCTGAACCCGACTACCCGCGGGAACGCCCGATTCATCCATATGCTCGGCGCGTTCCTCCACGTATACCATGCGCGGAAAGGGGATAACGGTGACATCAAGTTTCTGGAGGGCCTCACTGACCAGGTTGAGGCCGCCGTAATCCTGGCCAGCGTCTTGCCCGCGCCGCAGCGCCCCATCGCCCTCGTGCTCCCCGCCGACAACCAAGTGGGTACAGCCATAGTTGCGCGCGATGATCGCCCGCAACAGCCGGTCGCGCGGGCTGCAACCATGCGTGGAGGCGGGAAGCAGCGCCATCTGGCTGGTGGCTGCGGGAAACCGCCGCATGATGGCTTGAATGCTGCGCACCAACGAAAAATAATCCGCGTTGCCAGTCAGATCGCCTCCGGCATACGGCAGCAGCAGCAAATTGGCTTCATGCTCGATGGCGGTCTTCAGACAAAACTGGAATTGCGGACGATGGATGGCTTGTCGCGCCAGGTAGCCCACAATACGGCGCCAGCCGCGTTTGACCAGTTGGGAACGCAGTTCTGCCGGCGTCAGGCGCAGCGCGGCAAAATCATGGTGCTGTGGCAGCGCAACCGCCTCGAGCGTTCCGCCCACGTGCCACAAATTCGCGTGCAAATCCACGCCAGTGGAAACCGGGGATCTTTCCAGCAGGGCATGCTCGCGCTCCGGGTCGGACGGCCACAAATCGCTGATGGTCAGCACCGCCAGCATGAAGCCCTCCGCATCGCGCAAGGCGACGCGCTCTCCGGCCTTGAGTTTCTCGGCCTGCTTCGCCGTGATGAGCAAGCTGACCGGACTTGGCCAGAACATGCCATCTGAAAGCTCAAGCCTTTCCAACACGCAATCATAGTCAACTTGGCCCATATAACCCGACAGGGGTGAATAGGCTCCGTTGAGCAACATCTCCAGATCGCAGAGCTGCCGCCAATCGAGATCGAGTGAGGGCAGATTCAAGGATTCCCGCTTCAGCACTTCCGCCTGATCCGCCGCAACGATCGGGCTGGCAAGCTGTCCTCCGTAGGGTTCAATCAGATGGCTGTCAGTCATGGGCATAGGTCTCGAAGAAAACGCTGATGAATCGGTCCAGTTCCGCTTCCGGCAAATGGTTGATGCCGGCTGCGCCCTTGCGTCCGCCGCCGGTTTCGAAGCGGCTGCAGATTTCGTCCGCGTGCGCCTTGTTGTTCAGCGGAGCGCGCACGCTTACCAAGTAGCCACCCTGGGGTTTGCGGGTCAGCACCGCATGGGCTTGAGCGGGTGACCGGCTTGCGAGCAGATTGCCGTAGACGCCGGAAATGCGCCGCGCCCATTTCTCGGCCGGCAGTATGAACACCCGTCCGCTCACGCGCTCAAACTCGGGCCGCATTCCCATGGCGCGCGCCATGTCCTCGGCATACCCGCTCCGGAGCACCTGGAAAGCGGGTTCGGTCTGAATCAACTCAAAGGGGTCAGGATAACCGTGGACGATGCGGTACAGCTCAGCCGGATCATAATGCAGGTCTTCGAGCGTCTCGCCGTAGCCGTTGTAGTTGAGGCATTCACCCAGTTGCTTGAGCAAATCGAGTTGCGGCTCGCTCAAGTTCAGGGGCTTGGCGGCCTGGCGCGCGGCTGATGAAAGGTTGTCGCCGAAGGCGGCGGTCACCGCCCAAATCAGATATCTGCCAGCAAGGTAATCGTTCACTAGCAGGCTGGTACAGGTATCAGGACTGGTATCGATGTGTGCATCAAATGCCGGATGTTGCGGAATCTCGCCTGCTTGGTGATGGTCAAAATAGCGCACTCTCACCCCACTTGCCAGCATCCGGTCAAGCGCCGCACGATTCTTGGACAGGGCGATGTCAAGTACCAGCACTGCGTCCCCCGCCTTGGCCTGTACTCTTTCGAGCAGACTGATCTCACGCTTGGGACCCGTGATCAGGCTCGCGTCGGCCGGCGACGCCAGCCGCATCTGATGCAAAGCGCAAACGCCATCGGCGTCACCGTTGAAAACGTCAAACTGCATTTGCTCCCCTAAATCCTCCGGACTTATACCACAAGCCGTTTGAATTATGCCGGACTTACCACGTGATCATGGTCTTCAGGTGGCCGATGGCGATGGCGGTGCTTTCGATACTTGGTCTGAGCGCGCGGCGCAGCACCCCATGCCGCCCCAATGAACAATGTTCCATACACCAGCAATGCAATCCGCGGAGCATCAAGCAGACTATCGACGCCACCGACAATGATCCAGGCCGCTATGGATGCCAACAATACCGTGGCTTCGAGTTCTCCGCGGGCGGCAGCCCGAGTCAATCGAACCAGTGCCAAGATCAGAATCAGGGTAAATAATGACATCCCAAGCCACCCCTGTTCGAACAGCAGATGCACCCAGAGATTCTTGGCGTGCCAGAAGAGGTGGTTGCCAGCCTTGAAGAACCAGAAATCCCCGCCCCGAGAAAAGTCGCCGTTTCTTAGAATGTCATGACCGCTTTCATCCATCAGGCGAACATTGTCAACTTCAACCACGGTGCCGGGATTCGGGTTGTACAGAGAAAACTGCACCGGCCTTCGTGTCAGAAAATTGCCCGCGCCCACCTCACCGCTATTGAATGTGAGCTTGCGGTTCTGCCATTCCGGCGCACCTGCTTTGAAGTCCACTTTCAGCCACTGGCATCGGCGTGAGTTGAAGAGACTCTTTTCGCACAGGGAAGCTTCCAGGCCTGCCTTGGCCGTGGGGGCACGCACAGAAAGCTCAAGTGTCAACGCTTGCGCCGGGCGCGGCTCGATTCGTTGGGCCATATACAGCGTCCCCGCCGAGTTGAGCGCAAGGTAAGTGTTGCCATCCGGTTCGTATACATAGCGATAACTCCCAGCCTGATCAGGCAACTGGTTCGCCAAGCTCACAGCGGGGAAACTACCCAACCCCTGCCCAAAGAGGCTGGTGATCAACCCTGCGTTCCGCATGTCCAGTACTTCGGCCCAGTGGTGAAAGCGGATGCCGGCATCCGTGCCCGTCTGTTGAAGTCGCTCGCGCCAGAATACGCCTGACACGCCAGCCACCATTACCATGAGCGTCAGCAAGCCCATCACCAGTGGCACCGCGGATCGCGCGCGATGCGTCACCCGATTGCGTCTTGCCACCCAGGTTCCCCAGATCAGAATCATGAGCGCCAGAACGAGCGCGATCGCCCCACCGCGGGCAACCGTGAAGAAAAGCGCGTAGGCCCCAAGCAGAAAGCTCGCACCGAGCAATGCCCGATAGAATGGATTGCGCAGGAGGAAGAGCAGCCCCCAGACAAAGGGCAAGGCCATTACCAGATAAGCCTCGATGTGGCCGCCTCCCGTGTGCATGCTGGAGAAGCTTGCAGTCACGCGGTAGTCGGCCGTGGTCGCGGAACCAGCAAACAGGGCCTCCTCCCATAGCGCCCACAGGCTCACCCCCAGGACACCCAAGGCCATGCCTATGGAAAGTGTCTCAAAAGCCTTCTTCTGATCGGTCTGCGAGCGGAACAAGCCGAACACAACCAGCCCCCACGCCAGGCCTTTGGCCAGTCTCAAGCTGTTGAAGTGACTCCAGTAAGCGGAAAAGGCATTGGCATCCAGCGGCTGCAAGGGAAGAAGTCCCAACAGCAGGCTGATGCTCCAGGCCAAGACGAGTAGCCCCAGCAATGCGCTCAGCTTGCTGACTTGCC
>DASQBT010000107.1:0-8670 GCA_035635075.1 Thiobacillaceae bacterium
GGCAAGACGTTCGCATGGGAAGGCACGGGATGGAGCGCGACTGCCATGTGCCGACCGAGGCCCAAAATCCTGTTCTAGGTTTTCGCTCCCGGCTTTCTACCGGGAGCCGTAGGCGGAATAAACCCTGCGATCCGGCACAGCATCCCCTCGACGGCTTCGCCGTCGTTGAACCGGGTGACGTTGCAGCGGGATATCTCCCCTCGTGCCGACAAGTCGGAGAGGGAGAAGCGAACCGCTGAAAGGGGGATCCCCGTTGCTGCCGCAATCTCCGAGTCGAGTTGCTGGCCGTGCTTCTTCAAATGTTGGAGAATTATTGTGTTGTGCATATCGATTTCCTCAGTGAAGATTAAGGCTAAGATTTCAGCGCCGGGACATCCCGGCAAAACCTGCACAGCGCCTACACGATGCAAGTCTGGGTGGAAACAGAAACAGCCCCATGCCCGGGAGCCGCGAAAACAAATACTGGTGGGCCCGGTGGGACTCGAACCCACGACCAAAGGATTATGAGTCCTCTGCTCTAACCAGCTGAGCTACAGGCCCCGGCGGGGAATGGGGCAGGACATTTGCTCCCGCCTTATTCATTCCCCATGAAGCTTTTGAGTTTTTCCGACCGGGTCGGGTGGCGCAGCTTGCGCAGGGCCTTGGCCTCTATCTGACGTATCCGCTCGCGGGTGACATCGAACTGCTTGCCAACCTCTTCCAAGGTATGATCGGTGTTCATCTCAATGCCGAAGCGCATCCGCAAGACCTTGGCTTCGCGCACCGTCAGGCTGTCGAGTATCTCGCGCGTCGCGTCGCGCAGGTTGGCGTATACCGCGGAATCATCCGGCGCCAAGGTGGACTGGTCCTCGATGAAATCACCCAGGTGGGAATCCTCGTCGTCGCCGATGGGCGTTTCCATGGAAATAGGTTCCTTGGCGATCTTCATGATCTTGCGGATCTTGTCCTCGGGCATTTCCATCTTCTTCGCGAGCGTCGCCGGATCCGGCTCCTGGCCGGTTTCTTGCAGAATCTGGCGGCTGATGCGGTTCATCTTGTTGATGGTTTCGATCATGTGTACCGGGATGCGGATGGTACGCGCCTGGTCAGCAATCGAGCGGGTGATGGCTTGGCGGATCCACCAGGTGGCATAGGTCGAGAACTTGTAGCCGCGCCGGTATTCGAACTTGTCCACCGCCTTCATCAGGCCGATGTTGCCTTCCTGGATAAGGTCGAGGAACTGCAGTCCGCGGTTGGTGTATTTCTTTGCGATTGAAATGACCAGCCGCAGGTTGGCTTCGATCATCTCGCGCTTGGCACGCCGCGCCTTGGCTTCGCCGGTGGACATCTGGCGGTTGATTTCCTTCAGTTCCTTGATCGGCAGCCCGGCTTTTTCCTCGATCGTCCGCAGCCTTGCCTGGTGTTCCTTCACTTCATACTGCACCCGGGACAGCGCAGCGCTGTAGGCCTTCTTCGCCGCCATTTCCTTGTCCACCCAGTCGTGGCTCGTTTCGTGGCCGGGAAAGGCACGAATGAAATGCGCACGCGGCATGCCAGCCTTGTTGACGGCGAGGTCCATGACCTGACGCTCGTGGCCGCGGATCTTTTCGACCGTTCCGCGCAGGCTGTCGCAAAGGGCTTCCACCTGTTTGACGGAAAAGCGGATTTCCATCAGCAACTCGGTCACGTCGGACTGGGCCTTGACGTGCTGTTTGCTGCCCAAGCCGTACTTGGCGGTGGCAGTCTGCAGCTTCTTGTAGGCCTTGGCGATGGCGTCGAAACGGAGCAGGGCATCGGTCTTGAGTTGTGCCAGATTGGCGGCCGCCACGGCGGCGCCGTCATCCTCGCCGTCCTCCTCGTCATCGCCGGAGGCCGCACCACTGTCCTCGGTGTCGCGGAACGCCTCGGTGGTCGATTCGACGTTGGCAAAACCGTCTACCAGTTCGTCGACACGTATCTCATCGCGCTTGATCTGTTCCACCAAGTTGAGGATCTGCTGGATGGTCATGGGGCAGGAGGAAATCGCCTGCACCATGTGCTTGAGGCCTTCCTCGATGCGCTTGGCAATCTCGATCTCGCCTTCCCGGGTCAACAGTTCTACCGAGCCCATTTCGCGCATGTACATGCGCACCGGGTCGGTGGTGCGGCCGAACTCCGAGTCGACCGAAGAGAGCGCCTGCTCTGCCTCTTCCACCACGTCCTCGTCGGCAACCTGGGCGGTGGTTTCGTTCATCAGCAGGGCTTCTGCGTCCGGTGCCTCGTCAAACACCTGGATACCCATGTCGTTGATCATGCTGATAATGCCTTCGATCTGTTCGGCATCCAGCATTTCGTCCGGCAGGTGATCGTTAACCTCGGCATAGGTCAGGTAGCCCCGCTCCTTGCCCAGCATGATGAGGTTCTTGAGCCGGGTGCGTCGGGCTTCCTGTTCGGCCTGGGTCAGTTCGGTCTGCTGTTGGGCCTGTGCTTTGGAGAGGGCGGCATCGATCTTCTTGCTGGCCCGTTTTATGTCTGTAGCCCTGGCTTTGGCTTTTGTCTTAACTATTGGCATAATCTGCATCCGATTTGTAGTGCCCCGCAATCCATTGCTGCGCGGAGATTCGCCGCAAAGCTGCCTATTATACCCAGAATCACTCCTTTTTCAGAAGGCAACAATTGGGCCATGTAAGGCTCAAGTGCGGCGCAAGAGTTCCTTAAGCTCCTCACATTCATCGAGTTCTGTGGCGCTTAACCTGTCTTGTGGTGTTTGACTGAGTTCCGCATAACGCTTACGAGCCCAATTGAGCCTGATTTTCTTGAGCAGGTCGCTGAACTCCGCTTCTGTATCATCAAAGACATACCTCAACCCCATGGTTTCCATGTGGAGGGTCTCGACCAGCTTTTCAAGCGGGCCGCCGCGCGCCGCCTCCTCCAGTGCCGCGCCGGAACGAATGGTTACGCTAGACAGCCAGGCAATCAGTTCGGCCAGTTCCTGCGCGAACGGCTCGGCCGGAAGCAGTTTGTCCCGATCGATCCGGACCGCCCACTCCGGCTTGTGCACGAGCAGGCGGGCGATCTGACGGTAAAGCGAGGCTTGCTGGGCGGCCGCACGGGGCGGCGGACTCGGCTTGCGCGACCGCAGCCCGTTGCCTTGCCTGGACGTCGCGCCCTGCCCCAGGAGGCCGTTTACCTCTTCGCCCCCGATGCCGAGACGCTGCCCCAGTTCGCGTCGAATCAGGGCGGCGAGCAAAGGCGCGCCGGTAAGCCTCGCGAGTAGCGGCTGGGAGGTCTTAAGCACCCGGGCCCGACTTTCCTGTGTGGTGGCTTCGTTCTCGATCAGGTGGCGAACCATGAATTCGGATAGGGGCACGGCCTGCTTCAGCAGCAGGTTCTCAAACGCAACAGCACCATTCGCGCGGACATAGGTGTCTGGATCGTCGCCTTCAGGCAGGAATAGGAAGGCGACTTCCTTGCCATCCTGCAAGGCTTCCAACGTGTTCTCCAGGGCGCGCCAGGCAGCCTTGCGGCCGGCGTTGTCGCCGTCGAAGCTGTAGTAGATCCGGTCGGTATGCCGCAGCAAGGTGCGGGCATGGATGGGCGTTGTGGCGGTGCCCAAGGTTGCGACGGCGTAGGCTATGCCGAACTGGGCCAGGGCCACTACATCCATATATCCTTCCACCACTACCACCTTGCCGGCCGAGCGGATGGCCTGGCGCGCCTCGAACAGGCCATAGACTTCGCTGCCCTTGTTGAACAGCTGAGTTTCCGGCGAGTTCAGGTATTTGGGTTCGCCGCGATCCAGGATGCGTCCGCCAAAACCTATGACGTTGCCCTTGAGGTTGCGGATCGGGAACATGATGCGGTCACGGAAGCGGTCGTAACGTCCGCGCTCCCCGTCGATGACGAGTCCGGCGCTTGCCAATTCTAGCGCCTGATAATCCCGGAACACCGCTCTCAGCCCATCCGCCTGCGCCGGCGCGTAACCGAGTCCGAACCGAGCGGCGATGTTGCCGGTCACGCCACGGTGCTTTAGATAGTTGATCGCCCGCGGTGAGCCTTTAAGCTGGTGCTTGTAGAACGTCGCGGCAGCCTCGAGCGCTTCGCCCAGTTGCGGGGCTGCCGGGGGCCGGGGGCCGAAGCCCGTATCTTGGGGCAGCGACAGTCCCACATCGTCGGCCAGTTCCTTCACCGCATCGACAAAATTCATTCCGCCGTACTGCATCAGGAAGCCGATTGCAGTACCATGCGCGCCGCAGCCGAAGCAGTGGTAGAACTGCTTGGTGGGACTGACGGTGAAGGAGGGGGATTTTTCCTGATGGAAGGGACAGCAGGCTTGGTAGTTTTGTCCGGCCTTTTTCAGCGGCACCCGCCGATCGACGACATCAACGATATCGACGCGGGCGAGCAGGGCGTCGATAAAGTCCTTGGGAATCATCTTGCAAAACTACAGCGGCGGCCGGTCCATGGCGACACCGGTTAGCCGTTGAGCTTCGCCTTAATGAGCGCCGATACCTTTGCCATGTCGGCCTTCCCGGCCAGTTGCGGTTTGAGCTTGCCCATCAGCTTGCCCATGTCCTTAGGCCCGGCAGCGCCGGTGGCAGCGATGGCTTCATCAATGGCCGCCAGCACGTCGGCCTCGGTCAGCTGGGCAGGCAGATAGGCGGTGAGGACGGACAACTCGGCCGTCTCTGCATCCACCAAATCCTGGCGGCCGGCCTTGGCAAACTGGCTGATGGAATCCTTGCGCTGCTTGATGAGCTTTTCCACGATGGCAAGTACGGCGGCATCATCCAGGTCGATGCGCTCGTCGACTTCCCGTTGTTTCATTGCGGCGCTCAGCATGCGCAGGGTGGAAAGTCGGGCGGTATCCCTGGCCTTCATGGCAGTCTTGATGTCTTCCTGAACGCGGGCTTTCAGACTCATAAGTGGCTCCACAAATGACAAAAGGCGGAGCACGCTCCGCCTTGTTTTCAGGCAATGGCCTGCACTCAATACATCTTGGGCGGCAGCATCTGGCTGCGTAGCCGCTTGTGCGTGCGCTTGACCGCGGCGGCCAGTTTGCGCTTGCGCTCGGAGGTGGGTTTTTCGTAAAACTCGCGCGCCCGCAGCTCGGTCAGCAGACCGGTTTTTTCAACAGCACGCTTGAAGCGGCGCAGGGCTACGTCGAACGGCTCGTTCTCTTTGACCTTGATGTGCGGCATTTGAAAATTGCTTCCTTGACCGGGAAAAGTCGGAAATAATACCGTGCTTTAAAGGATTCCGCCAGTCCCCATCCGATGCTGATCTTGGGCATTGAGTCTTCCTGCGACGAAACCGGCCTGGCCCTTTACGACACGGCGAACGGCTTGCTGGCCCATGCCCTGCATTCGCAGGTGGCTATGCACGAGAAATACGGGGGCGTGGTGCCGGAACTGGCCTCGCGCGATCATATCCGGCGGGTGATCCCGCTGCTGCGCCAAGTGCTGGCGCGGACGGGCAAGTCCCTGGCCGACGTCTCCGGCATCGCGTATACCCGTGGTCCCGGGCTGGCCGGCGCCCTGCTGGTGGGTGCCGGACTGGCCCGCGCCCTTGCTTACACACTCGAAATTCCGGCAGTGGGGGTGCACCATCTGGAAGGACATCTGCTTTCCCCCTTGCTCGCCGATCCCCGCCCCGAGTTCCCGTTTGTCGCCCTGCTGGTGTCGGGCGGTCACACCCAGTTGATGCAGGTGGAGGAAGTAGGTGCTTACATTACGCTCGGCGACACACTGGATGATGCAGCGGGCGAGGCCTTCGACAAGACCGCCCAGCTGCTGGGTCTGGGCTATCCGGGAGGTCCGGCGGTGTCGCGGCGGGCCGAGCAGGGAAATCCGGCCAGGTTCAAGCTGCCTCGACCTATGCTCAATTCCGGCGATCTCAACTTCAGCTTTAGTGGCCTCAAGACTGCGGTATTGACACTCCGCAACAAGCACCCTGAGCCGGCTGAGCGGGCCGACATCGCGGCTGCCTTCCAGGCGTCAATGGTGGACGTACTGGTGGGCAAGTCTCTGCGAGCCCTTGAACAGACCGGCGGCAGGCGTCTGGTGGTGGCCGGCGGCGTGGGGGCCAACTGCCAACTGCGGGCGAGGCTGCTGGAGGAAATGGCGAAGTTGGGGGGGCAGGTTTATTTCCCGCCTCTGGATTTGTGCACCGACAACGGCGCCATGATCGCCTACGCCGGGGCTCAGCGCATGCTGCACGGGGTTGTCGGACCGACTTCGTTCGGGGTCAAGCCGCGCTGGGACTTATCAGAAGTCAGATGACAAAATCAAGCTTGTTGCGCAACGCGACGCAAGAACTGTCGTCTGCCGGCTGACTTCTAGCTCCTAATCAGCGCAGCCGGGGTAGCGCGTCCCTCACCCAGTCCAGCATGGCCTTCCCTCCAGGGATCTGTACCAGCACGTCGGGAAACAGAAGCAGGCCAAACAGCAGGGCGGCCACGCACAGCAGGACCAGATTCATGAAAATGCTCTCAGGGCGCAGCACGCCCCAGTAACGCATGGTGAGATACATCGCGTCCTTCTTGTGCTCGCTCATGGTGAGCCAGCGGCGCGCCAGGGAAATCGCCAGATACACCAGATAGCCGCCGGTAAGCGAAGCAAACAAGATGCGGAAGATGCCGAACAAATCCAGCGTTCCGCCCATGAAGCGGTGATACATCCAGGACACGGCACCCACCATTAGCGAAGCCATGACCGCAATCACCACATTGAGAAACATTCGCCGCCGCTCGCGGGCCAGATCGCCTTGGCGACGGATGAAGAAGTCATCCACTTCCCGCTTGAAGTATTCGATCTTTTCCTCCACCAGGCTGGAAATCTCCCGCTTGGCGACCGCCACCCGCTCATCGAGCACCGCGGACAGCTTGTCTCCGGCATAGTCCACCATTTCGCGTACGTCATCCTTGGTGAACTGGCGCTGGTTGTGCAACTCCTGGGAAATCTTGTCCAGCTTGGCGTCGATCTCGTTGCCCGCATGCTCTATGACTTCGCGCAATTCGACGCCAGCCTGGGCCACGCCATCCCTGACCACGCTGGTCAGCCGTTCCCCGGCGCGTTCGATCGCTTGCTGCGAAACTTCCGCCAGGCTGTCCTTGGCGAAGTTCATTTCCTTTTCAAACCAGGCCATGGCGGTGTCCTCTATGCCTATTTGGGTTTGGCAAAGCGTCCTTCTTCACCCGCCAGGAGCCGTTTGATGTTGGTTCGGTGGCGCCAGAACAGCAAGGCGGAGATCGTCAGCAGCACTACAACGCCTGTGGCATCCTTGAGCAGCACAAGGCCATAGACCGGCGCTGCGGCGGCGGCGGCGAGTGCGGACAGCGACGACGTGCGTGTCAGCCAGAACGCCGCCAGCCAGGTCGCCACGGACAGGAGGCCCAGGAGCGGATGCAAGGCCAGCAGCACGCCCAGCGCGGTGGCCACGCCCTTGCCGCCCTTGAAGCCGAAATAGACCGGAAAAAGATGGCCGACGAAGACGCCCAGCGCGGCTGCATAGCTCGCCAGCAAGGTCAGATCCAGCTTGCTTCCGATCCAACCTGCGAGCAGGACGGCGACAAATCCCTTGGCCAGATCGCCCACCAAGGTCAGTGCCGCCGCCGCTTTCCGGCCGGTGCGCAGCATGTTGGTCGCGCCCGGGTTGCCCGAACCGAATGAGCGCGGATCGGGAAGTCCCATCAGGCGGGCGACAATGACGGCGAAGGAGAGCGAGCCTATGAAGTAGGCAGCGATGAAATAGGGCAGGGCGAAGGCTAGTCTTTCCATTAAAATTGCGGCTTTCGTTCGGGCGCGTGGCTCATGGATATACTGTTTTTGCGGGACTTTCGCCTGAACCTCATTATCGGCATATACGAGTGGGAACGCAAAACGCCGCAGCCCGTGCGCCTGGACCTGGAAATCGGCCTGCCGCACAACAAGGCCTGCGACACCGACCAGGTGGCGGACACCATCGATTATGGCGCGGTGGCGGGCCGCATCAAGGAATACCTCAACAACACGCCGCAGCCCATCGCCCTGGTGGAAGCGGTTGCTGAGCATGTGGCGCGCATCGTGCTGAACGAGTTTGGCGCACCCTGGGTGAAGGTCAGCGTTACCAAGTTCGCCATCGTCCGCGGCATCAAGGAGCTTGGCATCACCATCGAACGGGGCTCACATCTTTGAGTTTGGGCCACGGGCTGTATGCCGTCCTGATCCTGGCCCTGGCCTACTTCATTCGCGGCATCAGCGGCTTTGGTTCGGGCTTGGTGGCCGTGCCGCTGCTGGCTTTGGCGTTCCCCCTGCAGCGGGTAGTTCCATTCATTCTGCTGCTCGACTTCACCGCTTCAGTGCTCCTGGGCGGACTTAATCTGAAGCAGGTGCGCTGGGATGAAGTCAAACCGCTCATTCCATTCGGGATGATGGGCGTCGCGCTTGGCACCACTCTGTTGGTCCATCTGCCGAAGACACCATTGCTCATCGGGCTTGGGCTGTTCGTCCTGGTCTTCGCGGTGAGAAGTCTGTTGAATTTGCACGGTGACGAACCTGTCTCGCGCTGGTGGGCGCTTCCCGCCAGCCTGATCGGCGGCACCGTCGGTGCCCTGTTCGGCACCGGCGGGCCGCCCTATGTGATTTATCTTGCGCATCGCCTGAGGGGAAAAGGCCAGCTGCGCGCCACGTTGTCCGGCGTGTTTTTCCTTGAAGGACTGGTCCGCATCGCCAG
>DASQBT010000108.1:0-32267 GCA_035635075.1 Thiobacillaceae bacterium
GAAGGCCATCACCAGAGTGATCTGGTAGGCGTTTTCAACCATTTTGAAAATACTGGCCTTGGAATTGATGGCATAGAGCGTGACCAGGACGGTGAAGCTCAGGGTCACGATGCGCATGGTGCGCAGCAGTTTGTGGTCCGACATCCTGCCCATCATGGGCTTGAGCAGGTTCTCGGTGAAGGTCACCGAAGGCGCCAGAAGGGTGGCTGATGCGCAGCTCTTGATGGCGGACAGCAGGGCGCCGAAGAACATCACCTGGGCGAACATCGGCGCGTGATCAATCACCAGGCGGGGCAGGATCATCTGCGAATCAGTGTCGATCAGGCCTTTCACCAAGCCGGGATCAATCAGGGTGGCGGAGTAGGCCAGGAACATGGGCACAAAGGCAAACAGGAAGTAGAGGCCTCCGCCCAACACCGAAGCCCATACCGCTATCTTTTCGGTCTTGGACGACTGCACCCTTTGGAATACGTCCTGCTGCGGGATGGAGCCCAGCATCATGGTGATCCATGCGGCAAAGAAGCCTATGATTTCCTTCAATTCAGGTGCTGGCCAGAAGCTGAACTTGCCGGCCGCCGCGGCGTGGCTCACTACCGCGCCGACGCCACCCACCTGGCTGCTGATTTCTCCGCCTATCCAAAGCATGCCGACCACGATCACGATCATCTGCAGGAAATCGGTGATCGCCACCGCCCACATGCCGCCGAACAGGGTGTAGATGAGGATGGTCGAAGACCCGATCCACATCCCTGTCAGCTTGCTGATTTCGCCTCCGGAAACCACGTTGAACACCAGGCCCAGCGCGGTGATCTGGGCGCCAACCCAGCCCAGGTAGGAGATCACGATGGCGATGGTGGTGAGCACTTCCACACTGCGGCCGAAGCGCTTCTTGTAGAAGTCGCCGATGGTCAGCAGGTTCATCCGGTATAGCGGCGCGGCAAAGAACAGGCCTACCAGGATCAGGCAAAGCGACGCACCGAAGGGGTCGGCTACCACGCCGTGTAGATTTTCCTGCAGGAAGGTGGCCGGGATGCCCAGAACCGTTTCGGATCCGAACCAAGTGGCAAACACGGTCGCGGTTACCATATAAAAAGGCAGGTGGCGTCCGGCAACCGCGAAATCCTTGGTGGTATGGACGCGGGTGGCGGCCCAAAGACCGATACCGACCGAAATGACCCAATAAAGGATTACAAACCACAACAGGCTACTGTTCATAGAGCAAGTATCAGAATGGCAACACTGTGATCGTCACGACGCTACCTCAGTCCGCGCATGCTGAAGCTTCATGACCATCATTCGATCAAAAAAATTGGCGCTATTTTATCGGGTTATCGGGCAATTTCACCGCTTAGCCGCACAGGCGGCAGGCAGTGATCAGCAGCAGTTCCTGTGCGCTTCTCAGGAGGTCGGGAGCGGCGCTGCGCAGGAGCCGGTCGCCGTCGACGTAACCCGCGGCAACAGCGGTCAAGGCGAGCAGCATCGGGGAGACGCGATAGGGGCCTTCCGGGTGATCGCCGCTCAGGCTCGCCGCGCTCAGCACTTCAGCGGGCAGCGGCAGGAGCAGGGAATGCGCGGGCACGCCCGCTTGGCAAAGGCCCAGTGTCAGGCCCTCCGGGGGGTTGAGCAAGGAAAGTACCGAGGCATCGGCCAGGCGCCAGACTTCCACCGCATGTTCCCCCACACTGCTGGGCAGGGCATGGCGCACCGCCTTGGAAAAATACTCCGACAACAGCCTATCCGGCGCGCCGGGTACCGCGAGCAACTGCCCGGCCAGCGTTCGCAGGGTGTCGTACATCTACTTAACCCAGTTTCCCAAATGGCTCAGGGCCAGCAAAAGGAGCACGAGGAAAAGGCCAAACATCATGCGTGATTGACGCTGCTGATGACGCAGCCATTCCCTGTGCCACTGCTCCAGCCGGGCCGAGTCCTTGCGCGCCAGGTAGCCATGCAACAGCCGGGGGATCTGGGGAAGCAGGCTGGCCCATTCCGGCGCCTCGTTTTTCAGATTCTTGACCAGGCCGCGCCAGCCCAGCTGTTCGCTCATCCAGCGCTCGAGATAGGGCTTGCCCGTCTGCCAAAGGTCGAGATTGGGGTCGAGTTCGCGTCCCAGCCCCTCGATCTGCAGCAGGGTCTTTTGCAGCAGCACCAGCTGGGGCTGGATCTCCACGTTGAAGCGGCGCGACATCGCGAACAGCCGCACCAGCAGATGGCCGAACGAAATGTCCTTGATCGGCTTGTTGAAGTAGGGTTCGCAGCAGGCCCGCACTGCGGATTCCAGCTCCTCGACCCGGGTGCCGGCCGGCACCCAGCCAGACTCAATATGGGCTTCGGCGAAGCGCTTGTAATCCTGGCGGAACGCAGCGAGAAAATTGATCGCCAGGTAGTGCTTGTCGGATTCGGACAGGGTACCGCAGATGCCGTAATCCACGGCCATGTACTTGCCCTTGTCCGCGCCTTCGGTCCCGACGAAGATATTGCCGGGGTGCATGTCGGCATGGAAAAAGCCGTCGCGGAACACCTGGGTAAAAAAAATCTCCACCCCGTTCCTTGCCAGTTGCGGGATGTCCACGCCGGCCTGGATCAGTGCGTCCTTCTGGCTGATGGGCATGCCGTGGATGCGTTCCATCACCAACACCGACTCGCGGCTGAAATCGAAATACACTTCCAGTACTCGCAGCAGCTTGGAGCCCTTGAAGTTGCGGCGGATCAGGGCCGCATTGGACCCTTCCTGCATCAGGTCCAGTTCATCGCGCAGGGTCTTGCGGAATTCGTCCACCACTTCGCGCGGGCGCAGGCGCTTGCCGTCGGCAAACAACTTCTCCACCAGGATGGCGGCCGCATCCAGCAGGGCCAGGTCATGCTGGATGATGGTGGAGATTCCGGGGCGCAGAACTTTGACCGCCACTGGGTGGCCATCGCACAATTCGGCGAAATGAACCTGCGCCACCGACGCGGAAGCAACCGGCTGGCGTTCGAACTGGCGGAACACCTGCTGCCAGGGGCGATCGTAGGCGGCCTGCAGAATCTTCTCCACCTCAACGAAATCAAACGGCGGAACCTGATCCTGCAGGCGCGCCAGCTCATCGGCGAAATCTGCCGGCAACAGGTCGCGCCGGGTAGAGAGCATCTGGCCGAACTTGACGAACAAGGGGCCGAGCGATTCCAGAGCCAAGCGCAGTCGCTGGGCGCGTGGAGCGGCAAGATTGCGCCAGAAGAAAATGATGCGAAACAGGCCACGCAGATAGCGGGTCCGGCGTGAGGCGAGAATCACTTCGTCGAGCCCGAAGCGCCATGCGACCCAAGAAATCTGCGCCAGGCGGAAGAGATTCAAGTTCCCTGCTCCAGCCGTTTCAAGCGGGCCTCCAGCCGGGCGGCGACGTCCCTTAACGCATCCACGTCTCGATAGAATTCCTCCACCTGGGGGCGGTTAGCGAGCAGAGGTTGTTCTTCGGTCAGATATTCCGCCACAGTGGCTGCCGCTGATTCACGGCTTTGCCGGCCCCAGGAACGCAAATTCCGGGCACCGGCGGCAAGTCGTCGGGCGGCCATGTTGCCGACCAGCGGGGCGAGGTCGGCTTCACCATCCCAGCGCAGTGTCTGAAAGGCCCGGTTCAGCTCTGCCAATAGATCCGCGTCCCCGTCACTATCCAGAGTCTTGAAGGCAGCCCGGCCGTTCAGGGGCAAACCGAACAGCACTTTGGGGTCGAGACGGATTGTGGCATCCGGCGCCGCGCTTGCGCTGTCAATGAAGGCGCCGTCAGCCGAGATGGCCAGATCCACGGTAAACAGCCTGCCATCCAGGCGTACCGTCTTGCCGGCGTGGCGGGCGAGGCCCTCGAGAGCGCCAGGATTCTGTCCGAGCACATGGTTAACGGCTTGCAAGGCCAGCGGGACGAGCAGATTCAAACCTTATAACCCTTGTGCAGAGCCACCACGCCGCCAGTCAGGTTGGCATAATCCACTTTGAAGAATCCGGCTTCCTCCATCATGTCCTTGAGCGTTTCCTGGTCCGGATGCATGCGGATCGACTCTGCCAGATAGCGGTAGCTGGATTCGTCGCCCGCCACCAGTTTGCCGATGCGCGGCAAAACCTGGAATGAATAGGCGTCATACAGGGGAGCCAGCGGTTTCCACACCTTGGAAAATTCCAGCACGAGCAGGCGTCCACCCGGCTTCAGTACGCGGTGCATTTCCTTCAAGGCCCGGTCCTTGTGGGTCAT
Source organism: Thiobacillaceae bacterium (assembly GCA_035635075.1). Classification (GTDB taxonomy): domain Bacteria; phylum Pseudomonadota; class Gammaproteobacteria; order Burkholderiales; family Thiobacillaceae; genus DASQBT01. The sequence continues at coordinate 4,221 of DASQBT010000108.1, forward strand.
GTTGCGCAAGCCGAAGGCGACCGATACGCAGTCGAAGGTGTTGCCGGGAAATGGCAGTCGTTCGCCGTCGCACTGCGCGGTGGGCGGCAGGCGCCCTTCGTTCAACATGCGATCGCGGCCGTCGCGCAGCATGGAAAAATTGATGTCAGTCAACACGACTTGGCCGCTGTCACCGACTTGCCCGAGAAACAGCCTGGTCAGATCTGCTGTGCCGCCCGCCACGTCCAGCACCCGCATGCCCGGGCGCAACCCGGCCTGCAGAACCGCATAGCGTTTCCACAGTCGGTGCAGGCCGGCAGACATGAGGTCGTTCATCAAGTCGTAGCGGCTGGCCACCGAATGGAACACGTCAGCAACCTTCGCCGCTTTCTCACCTTCCGCGACCCGCTGGTAGCCAAAATGTGTGGTCTTGTCCTGGTCTTCCATGGCCACTCCGCAAATCAGCCATTCTAACCGAGGCAGGAGGAGCCGGCCTGTCACAAAACATTCATTTTGCTGTCATAGTATGGTTCCGTTTAGACGTGAACGGAGCGAACATGGCTGCCAACATATTGCTGGTGGAAGACGAGCCGGGCATACAGGAACTGCTCAAGCTCAATCTGGGCCAAGCGGGTCACAGTGTGACTGTGGCGCCGGACGCCGAGCAGGCATTGCGCGATTTGCAGCAGAACTTGCCCGATGTGATCCTGCTTGACTGGATGCTGCCCGGCATGTCCGGGCTGAACCTGTGCCAGCGGCTGCGCACCGATACCCGCTACAAGGACGTGCCGATCATCATGCTGACCGCTCGCGGCGAAGAGCGTGACAAGGTGGCGGGCCTGGATGGCGGCGCCGACGACTACCTCACCAAGCCATTTTCCCCGCGCGAACTGGTGTCGCGCATCAAAGCGGTGCTGCGCCGCCGTGCCCCGCAGATGACCGAAGACCCGGTCGAGGTTCATGGCCTGAAGCTTGATCCCATCAGCCACCGTGTCTCGGGCAATAACAAGGCCCTGGATCTCGGGCCGACCGAGTTCCGTCTGCTGCATTTCTTCATGACCCATGCGGAACGAGTATTTTCCCGGTCCCAACTGTTGGACCAGGTGTGGGGGGATGATGTGTTCGTCGAAGAGCGCACGGTGGACGTGCATATCCGCCGTTTGCGGCTGGCGCTTGAGCCTTCCGGCCACGAAGCCCTGATCCAGACGGTGCGCGGCAGCGGTTACCGATTCTCGGTCCAGCATTAGGTGGGCCGTGTCAGCACGGCTTGGCGAGCGGCCTTTGTGCGATAATCCGCCCGTCCAACTTGAGGGGATCTCCACGGAGGCTCCCTAGACTAGAGGCATAGGTATGGGTTTCTGGTGGCGACCGTTTCTTGCTTTCGCAGGCTTTTCGCTGATCGCCTTGTTCATAGGCGCTGCCAAGGGCACGGATGCGGGCTGGATCGCGCTGGCCCTGCTCCTCACGCTGTATCTCCTCCGCCAGCTTTGGCAGGAGTCGCGGCTCGCATCGTGGCTGGAAAGGACGGCCGTGGTTGCCACCCCTGCACCCCGCGATGTGGGACTTTGGGGCGACATCTTCTACCGGCTGGAAAAGCTCTACAGCACGCACACCCGCAACCATTCCGAGCTGGCCTCGGCGTTGGAGCAATTCCAGAATGCGGCCGGCGCGGTGCCGGACGGTATCGTGATTCTGAATGGGGAAGACCAGATTGAATGGTGCAATTCTGCCTCGCGCACCTACCTGGGGATAGACAGCAAACGCGATCGGGGCCAGTACATCCGCTATCTGTTGCGCCAGGCGAACTTTGTGGAGTTCCTTGATGCGCGGGACTATTCTCGTCGGATGACCTCTCGTTCCCCAATCAATCGCGAAACCCTGCTAACTCTCCAACTGGTTCCGTTTGAAGGGGGAAAGAAACTTTTGGTGGTGCGTGACGTGACCGAGCTCGAACGGGTGGATGCAATCCGGCGCGATTTTGTCGCCAATGTATCGCATGAGTTGCGCACCCCCTTGACGGTGGTGGGTGGGTTTGTCGAAACCCTGGCCGACATGGAAAAACCTTCCGATGCGGACCTCAAGCGTTATTTCGGCCTGATGCTGGGCCACTCCCGGCGCATGCAACGCCTGCTCGACGATTTGCTCACCCTGTCCAAACTGGAATGCGCCGATCAACCGCCCGCCGAAGAACACATTTCCGTGCCTGCGTTGGTGCAGGAGCTTGGTCGGGAGGCCGAACAGCTTAGCCAGGGCCGTCATCGCATTGAAGTCTTGGTGGACAGCCAGGCTTGGCTCAGAGGCAGCTTGCAGGAAATTCATAGCGCCTTTTCCAACCTGGTCAGCAATGCGGTGCGCTATACGCCAGAAGGGGGGTGGATCACGCTGCGTTGGGCAGAGCGCGACCATGGCGCCGTATTTTCGGTGACGGATACGGGCGAGGGCATTGCTGCCGAGCATATTCCGCGCCTGACCGAGCGTTTTTACCGGGTGGACCGCAGCCGCTCGCGGGATACCGGCGGCACTGGCCTGGGACTGGCCATTGTCAAGCACATCCTCAACCGTCACGGCGCCAGGCTGGACATTCAAAGCGTGCTCAGCAAGGGCAGTGTCTTCTCCAGCCAGTTTCCGCCGGAGCGGCTAGTTCACCCCCAGCCGGAGGCGCAGGAAGAGAAGCAACCTCGGCTGCGCCTGGTCAAGTAAGCCTCTTCTCCAACGCTTGGCGCATCTTCTCCTCCAATCGAACGGCTACGGGGCGTGGCGACGCAGCGCGTTTTGATTCTCCCCAGATCGAGTTGGGAAAATGTTTGTCATCGCTGTAGCGAGGGATCACGTGCCAGTGAAGATGAGGCACCACATTGCCCAAAGAGGCCAGGTTGATCTTGTCCGGCGCCATGATCTCGCGCACCGTCGCTTCCACCGCCATCACCACCGAAAACAGGCGGATTTGCTCGGCGGGCGATAGATCAGTCATTTCCTTCGCATGGCGGCTCAGGACTACCCGGCACAAGCCGGGATAGTCGGCTTCTCCGGCAAGGATCACACGGCAGAACTCATCCTGCCACAGCACGGTTCCGCCGGTTTTCTCACACAGTTCGCACATCATGATTGGTCGAGACAAATGGAAGTTGCGCTATTCAATGACAGGCGCAGCAAATTATCAACCTATCGATGGGCCCGTCTGTTTTCTGCCGCCGCGCGGCTTGCGGGCAAACTTGAATACGGGGAAAATAGCCCTCACAAAGTTACGGATTGTGTGCATGATTTGTCCCCCGCGATGTGCAAGTATTGGTTCAAACCGCTGAAGTGCGCCGGCCAGGTCGAGTAAGGTAGTTTCCCTCTCGTGATTTCCCAAATGATTTGATTTATGGTGATCCCCCTTACCGGGCGGGATCCGTTTATTGTGTTTGAAGTGGAGCTTTCATGCTGAATTTCACCCATTCCCCCGCCGTCAATCTGTCACTTCTGCTGTTGCTGGTGTTTTCCATCTTTACCTGGTATTTGATTCTCGCCAAATTCTGGCAGCAGACCCGGGCGCACCTACAGAACGAAAGACTCAAGCAGCTGTTCTGGAGTGCGCGGGATTTTTCCGAGGCGGAAAAGTCAGCGGCCGGGGAAGAAGGCATGCTGGCCCGCCTCTGCCAGATGGGCTTCGCCACGTTGCGCAAAGCGGAATACGCGGCAGACAATCTGTCCCTGGCCGGCAACCGACCGGAGATCCTTGAGCGCAATTTGCGCATGCAGGCGCAAAAGGAGCAGCACCGGCTGGAAACCGGCCTCATGGCGCTGGCCAGCATCGGCAGCACCGCGCCTTTCATCGGCCTGTTCGGCACCGTGTGGGGGATCAAGAATGCGCTGGCCGATATCAGCTTGGCTGGCAATGCAACGCTCAATGTGGTGGCTGGGCCGGTGGGAGATGCGCTGATCGCCACTGCATTCGGTATTGCCACCGCCGTGCCGGCAGTGCTGGCCTATAACTACGGCGTCCGCCGCGTACGTCTGTACGTCGCAGAGCTTGATCAGTTCGCCAGCGATTTCCTCAATCTTGCCGCCAAGTCTGAATTCCGCGTGGAGTCCAAGTAAATGGCCTTCAACATCCAGTCTGAATACACCGCGATGAGCGAAATCAATGTCACGCCTCTGGTGGACGTGATGCTTGTGCTGCTGGTGATATTCATGGTGACTGCGCCCTTCCTCATGCAATCGGTCCAAGTCAATTTGCCCAGGACCGCGCCGCTCGCGAAATTGCCGGAGGTCAAGGCGCTTGATCTGCTGATCAGCGCCAAAGGCGAAGTATTTGTCGACAACGCCAAGGTGGCGGGCCAGGATCTGGAACGCCAGTTCAAGCATTATGCTGCGACCCACGAGAACGTCAGCGTTCGCCTGAAGGCCGATGAGAGCGTGTCGTATGGGCGTATCGCCCAGGTAATGGCGGCAGTAAACCGCGCGGGCATTGCCAAACTGACCTTTGTCACGACGGAGTCGCGCGCGCTTCATGCACGGTGATAGGTTCCTGCCGCTCACTTCCGGCGTTGTCCGGCCGCAACTTGTTGAACGCCACCAGTGGTTGGCTTTCTTTGCATCGGTGGGACTTCACTTGCTGGTGTTGCTTTCCCTGCCCTGGTTGATGCAAACAGAGCCATTGCCGCAGCCGATGGAAATTGAAGTCCAACTTGAGCGCGAACCTCCCTTGATGGCACAGATTCAGCGCCCAGCCAGCCATGCCCGGCGGCGGAATGCGACCCGTAGCGTCCAGGCGTCGCGCTCGCTGGTTGCAAAACGACAGCCCGCCACACGGCTGGCGGCCCTGAAGGAAATGCAGGTGGAACTCAAGGAGGTGAGAAAGCGCAAAATCAGGCCCGCCGGTCATACCACCAAGCTGGCTTCCTCCGCCATGAAGGCGCAGACTCCGGCCAACCAGCCTGGCGCCGCGCCTCAGGGGGCAGGCAGCGATGTGCGCAAGGTGGCCAAGCCTGGACCGACTTGGCGGACCAATGCCCCGGCGAGCCCACCGCCCCGTCCGGCCTATGCCGGATGGCAGCCCTCCATCGCCCAGGCAAGCGTGCCGCAACCCGGCGAGAATTCCAGTCCTGGCCCAAAATTCCTGGCCGGCAGCACACCCGCCGTTCAATCCGTGGCTCCTGAATATCGTCACGCCGCCCGTCCGGGTGGCAAGCTCGGCAGCCAGGGTGGGGCGCTGCAGCCCTTCGCGGGGCTGAACGCGCGTGCCAATGAGGCCCGCCCAGGCGGCTGGCAAAGCCCTTCTGCCAATCGAACTTCGGACGGTGGGGCGAACCATCCCGGCAAGGAACCCGGCAAGGCGTTGGCGGCGGCCGCGTCCGGTGGCGGCATCCCCGCGATAAACGTGGCCGGTTCGGGCGGCGGAACGCTAAACAGCCGAGGCAGCGGCGCCGGCTCAGGTGGCAAAGGGGGGTCGACAGCAATCCCGGGAGAGCAACAGGCCGGCGGCTTGACCGGATCCTTGGGACGCGACGTGTCGCCCGTGGCACTGGCTTCAGGAACCGCCCGATCCGGGCATGAGGGCAGCGGAGGACGCATGGGCGGGTCGCGCCATGGCGGCAGCGAAAATGGCGCGGGCAATTTTCAGTTGGCGTTGGGAGACGGCGGCCGCTCTCCGCACGGCGGCCTGACGAGCCAGCAGGGGCAACTTGCTGGCGAAGACGCGCCAGTCAATGCGTCAATTGAAGGTTCGGAAAGCAGCAAGCCTACGATGCAGCTTGCTTCGGCCGATATCGGCAGTGCTCGCCTGTTGGAAGACAGGTACACGGCGACCCCGGTCAAGGTGGCTAGTCCTACCCACTTCTGCCAAATTCCCCTGCTGATGGCGGGACTGGGTGGACCGATTCCCAAGGATCTGGACAGCATCATGCCTTCACCCTCCACAATGGCTGGGGAATTCCCGCCCCAGCATCTGCCGGGCAATCAGATGCCGGTCTACCCTCCGGGCGCCATAGTGAACAATCTGCATGGCAAGGTCATTTTGCGCGCCGAGGTACTGACCAGCGGGGCGGTGGGCACGATCCTGCTGAAGCAGTCCAGCGGTGCCCAGATCCTCGATGCAGCCGCCTATGAGACCGTTCACCACTGGCGTTTCCAGCCGGCCCAGCGCAATGGTCAGCCGGTTGTGGCCTGGATGACCGTACCAATCGAGTATCGCAACCCTCAAACCTTGAATGGAGCAAAACCGTGAAGACTCCCCTGTTTGTGCTGCTCTGCAGTCTTGCCCTTGGCCCGCTCTACGCTGCAGACATGCCCGGCCCCGCAGACTGGATGCGTTACTACCAGATGGCCGCAGAAAAGGGCGATCCGGAAGCCCAAATGAGGATGGGCTGGGCATATGAAAAAGGTGACGGCGTGGGCAAGGATCTGGCCAAGGCCGCGCAGTGGTATCGCAAGGCCGCCGAGCAGAACGAACCCGCGGCCCAGTACAACTTGGCCATCATGTTGCTGGACGGAACCGGAATCAAGAAAGACAGCGCGGCCGGGCTTGAGTGGCTGAAAAAATCCGCCGAGCAGAATTTTCCCGCGGCGCAAAATTATCTGGCCAATCTTTATGACAAGGGCTTGGGTGTCTCCGCCAGCGCCCAGGAGAGCGTCAAGTGGCTGACCAGGGCGGCCCAATTGAACGACATTAACGCGCAGAACAATCTTGGGCTCAAGTTCGCCACCGGTCAGGGTGTGCAGAAGAATTTCGTCGAAGCGGTGAAGTGGTTTACCAGCGCCGCGGAGCAGGGTCTGGCGGCGGCGCAAGCCAACCTGGGCATGATATATCGCGATGGCGCCGAGGGCGTGAAGCAGGATTTTGGGCAGGCGCGCAAGTGGTTCGGCATGGCCGCCGAGCAAGGGAATGCGCTAGCCCAGACCAAACTGGGCTGGATGTACGCCAAGGGACAGGGTGGCGCAGCGGATCTGAACCAGGCCGCCAAGTGGTTCGGCATGGCCGCGGCTCAGGGTTACGCCGATGCGCAACTGCAATTGGGCTGGATGTATGAGCAGGGGCAGGGCGTAGCCAAGGATCTTGCGCAGGCTATTAACTGGTACGGCAAGGCCGCAGCGCAGAAGAGCGGCATTGCCGCCAACAATCTTGGTGTCCTGTATCGCGACGGCCGTGGTGTGCCGGCCAATGTCGGCGAGGCGGAAAAGTGGTTCCGCATCGGCGCTGACGCCGGCGACGTCCATGCACAGAGTAACTTGGCCGAGTTGCTGGAACAGACCAAACCTGCGGACGCGCTGGCCTATTACCGCAAGGCGGCGGAGCAGGGCCTGGCCAGCGCTCAGGGCCGACTTGGCTGGCTGATGGTGAAATCGGGTGGCGACGCGAAAGAGGCGGCGCAGTGGTTAAGCAAGGCTGCGGGACAGGGTGACGCTGCGGCGCAGAATAATCTTGGGGTGCTTTATGATCTTGGCCAGGGCGTGAACAAGGATCCCGCCCAAGCGGCCAACTGGTACCGGAAAGCTGCGGAACAGGGCGATGCAGCGGCGCAGAACAATATCGGCGTGATGTACCGCGATGGCTCAGGGGTGACCCAGAGCACGGACCAGGCAGTTGCCTGGTTCAGAAAATCTGCCGAGCAGGGTTACACCAAGGCCATGTTGAATCTGGGAAGCCTCTATGAGCGCATGATGAAGTCTGCTGGTGCGAACCCCTTACCGGGCGTGCCTGCAGCCATACCGTTGCGAATGCCGGCTGCCCCGGTGGTGACGCCCTTGCCGATGGGGCGCTAAGCACCGGCACCCCGGCTTTTCCAGTCGCCCTGAGCTGGAGCTCGCCGTTTGGCTGGCAGATTCAAGCTGTGTCCTATAGCAACACCTTTTCGATGCCACCCCGGTTAGCGCGTTCCACGTAGTCGGCAAGCCAGTTCGTTCCCAACATGTTTTTCGCCAGTTCTACGACTATGTAATCTGGCTCGGTGGCGGTGTCATCGGCATAGCGCGCCAGTCCTTGAAGGCAGGAGGGGCACGAGGTCAGCAGCTTGACGGTCTCCCCGTGCTCCGCACCCAGTTGGATACGGCCTTTTTGTATTTCCTCCTCCTTGCGGAAGCGGATCTGGGTGGAGATATCGGGCCGTGTAACAGCCAGGGTGCCGGATTCGCCGCAGCAGCGGTCGGATAGCTGCACGCCGTCACCCAACAGTCCATTCACGACTTTCATCGGTGCGATCGTCTTCATCGGCGTGTGGCAGGGATCATGGTAGAGGTATTTCACGCCCTTGGTGCCTTCCAGTTTGACGCCTTTTTCCAGCAGATATTCATGGATGTCGAGCAGGCGACAGCCCGGGAAGATCTTGCCGAAGTCATATTTCAGCAGTTGGTCCATGCAGGTGCCGCAGGACACGATGACGGTCTTGATGTCCAGGTAATTTAGGGTATTGGCAACCCGGTGGAACAAGACCTGATTGTTAACGCTGATCTGGTTACCCTTGGTCTTCTGTCCAGCCGCAGTCTGAGGATAGCCGCAGCACAGATAGCCAGGGGGGAGGACGGTGGTCGCGCCAACATGCCACAGCATGGCCTGGCTGGCGAGCCCCACCTGGGAGAACAGGCGCTCCGAACCGCAGCCAGGGAAATAGAATACGGCGTCACTTTCATCTGTGGCCTTCTGTGGATCGCGGATGACCGGCACTATGCGCGCGTCTTCCAGGCCCAGCAGGGCGCGGCTGGTTTTCTTTGGCAGGCCGCCTGGCATGGGCTTGTTGATGAAATGGATGACCTGAGCGCGCAGCGGGGCATCGCCCACCGTGGCGGGCGGGTGGGCGGTCTGGCCTTGGATTATCCCTAAGACCTTGGCCACCCGGTGTGCGATGCGCTGCAAGGGATAAGTCCATTCGATCATGAGCTTGCGCAGTGCCTTGATCGCGGCCGGGTCCTGGATGGTGAGGAAGGCCATGGCTGCCTTGGTGGCGACGCGAGTCCTCTTCTGGCCGTGTTGGCTGAGGAAGTTGCGCATGGCAATGGAAACGTCGCCAAAGTCGATATTGACCGGGCAAGGATTCTTGCACTTGTGGCAGATGGTGCAATGGTCGGCCACGTCATTGAACTCGGCGAAGTGTGCGAGCGAGACACCGCGCCGGGTTTGCTCCTCGTAGAGAAAGGCCTCGATCAACAGGGAGGTGGCCAATATCTTGTTGCGCGGTGAATACAGCAGGTTGGCGCGCGGTATATGGGTGTTGCACACCGGCTTGCATTTTCCGCAGCGCAGGCAGTTCTTGATGGAATCGGCGATGGCTCCGATTTCCGACTGCTCCATGATCAGCGACTCTGCTTCCAACAGGGAGAACGAAGGCGTGTAGGCACGTGCCAGGTCGCCGCCCGGCAGCAGCTTGCCGGCATTGAATCGGCCTTGCGGATCCACCTTTTCCTTGAAATCGGCGAAGATCTTAATCTGTTCTCGGGTTAGGAATTCGAACTTGGTCAGGCCGATCCCGTGCTCGCCGGAGATCACCCCGCCCAGGTCAATTGCCAGCCGCATGATGCGACCTACCGCGGCATTGGCTTCCTGCAGCATGGCGTAATTGTCGGAGTTGACCGGGATGTTGGTGTGTATGTTGCCGTCGCCGGCGTGCATGTGCAGGGCGATGAAAACGCGTGACTTGAGTATGATTCCGTGAAGTTCATCCATGCGGGCGAGAACGGGCTGATACTCCCTTCCGGTAAACAACTGATGGAGGGGTTTGCGGATATCCTTCTTCCAGGACGCACGCAGCTCGCCAGACTGGATTTGACGGAATAGGGCTTTATCGACTGTCAACCGCTCCAGCCAGTCCTGCCAGCGGGCATGGATGTCGGCCAGCAACTCCTGGGCTTTGTGTTTGCGATCCTCGGTATGGGCGGGATCGGCAACTGTTTCCTCGTCTTCGAACAGGGGGAGCTCGCCGGCGAAAAATTCGCCCAATGCATGCGTGAGCATGAGCTTGTTCTTGAGCGACAGTTCAATATTGATCTGCTCCACCCCGTCCGAGTAGTCGCCCAGACGTGGCAAGGGAATCACCACATCCTCGTTGATCTTGAAGGCATTGGTGTGCGCGGCGATGGCGGCGGTACGGGCGCGATCGAGCCAGAATTTCTTGCGCACCTCCGCCGACACGGCGACAAAACCCTCGCCTGCGCGCTTATTGGCCAAGCGCACGATGCGGGAAGCCGCTTCGCCCGCTGCGTTCTCATTGTCGCTGGCAACATCCGCCAACAACACCATGTTGGGCAGTCCAGCGCGGGCTGACTTGGTCGCATAGCCCACCGCCTTTACGTAGCGGCGATCCATGTGCTCCAGGCCCGCAAGCAACACATCGGTGCGGCCCCTGAATAGCTCGGTGATTTCGACAATGGCTGGCACGGCATCGGCAACCTGGCCGAAAAACTCCAGGCACACCGTGCGCATATGCGCGGGCATGCGATGCAGGACAAAGGTGGCTTCAGTGATCAGCCCGTCGGTGCCTTCCTTCTGGATGCCCGGCAGGCCGGCGAGGAACTTGTCGGTGACATCCTTGCCCAGTCCGACTTTGCGGAAATGCTTGCCAGGGATTTCCAGAATCTCCGCCACACCATTCCGCGTTCTACCATCGGCGGCGAAGCGCTGCAGTTCAAAGCGGGCGGTTTCCACCTCATGAATCTTGCCCAGGTTGTGGTCCATCCGCGTCACGACCAGCCAGTCTGCTTGAGGAGTAACCATTTTCCACGACACCAGATTGTCCAACGCCGTGCCCCACAGAACAGCCTTCTTGCCGCCGGCATTCATTGCCACGTTTCCACCTATGCAGGAAGCATCGGCGCTGGTTGGGTCGACGGCGAAAGCCAGTCCTTGTTCTTCCGCAGCCTCCATTACTCTGCGAGTGACAACACCGGCGCCGCAAGTGATGACTGGGGCGCTTGCATCGCTGCCCGGCAGCGTAACCCGGCAGATGGGCGACAGGCTTTCCAGCTTTTCCGTGTTGATGACTGCAGATTTCGGCGTAAGGGGAACGGCGCCGCCGGTGTAGCCTGTGCCGCCGCCGCGCGGAATCACGGTCAAGCCCAGTTCGATGCAGGCGGCCACCAGGCCGGGGATTTCCTCCGGGCCGTCCGGGTTGAGAACCACGAAGGGATATTCGACCCGCCAGTCGGTGGCGTCCGTCACGTGGCTGACCCGCGCCATGCCATCGAAAGCGATATTGTCCTTGCGGGTGTGGCGGGACAGTTTCTTGACAACTTCGCGCCGCAGACGGGCGGTTTCGTCGAAAGCTTGTTCGAACTTCTCGACCGCGTGGCGGCCCGCCGCCAGCAATAGTTCCACTTTGTCGTTGCCTTGGCGGCGGCGGTCGATCTCGCCCAATCGGTGGCGCAGCGCCTCGATTAGCGCGGCGCGTCGTTTCGGGTTGAGCAGCAGGTCATCCTGCAGGTAGGGGTTGCGATCCACCACCCAGATGTCGCCCAGCACCTCGAACAGCATGCGCGCGGAGCGGCCGGTGCGGCGCTCGCCGCGCAGTTCGTCGAGAATGCGCCAACTGTCCGCGCCCAACAGGCGAATAACGATCTCGCGGTCGGAGAACGAGGTGTAGTTGTAGGGGATTTCGCGCAGGCGGGTTGCGCTCATGGCAGTAAGAATGCTCGCTAAATTGGCATCTTACCTTAACAGACGCTGCATTTTGATTTTGCGATAAGCAATGCGTGTCTGGTTCACCGCCCATTCGCTGTTTCGTAATCAACATGCCCGTCAATCACGGTGTAACTTACTCTCCCCGTCATCTCATGGCCTAGGAATGGGGTGTTGCGTCCCTGGCTCGTCAAATTGCGCGGGCTGACTGTCCAATGTGCTTGCGGATCGAACACGCAGACATCCGCACAGGCGCCCGGCGAGAGGTGGCCGGCGGGAATGCCGAGAATCTGGGTAGGTTTCCAGGTTATCCGATCGATGGCATCAAGCAGGGGAACGTGATGCTCTGCGGCCCACTTCAAGGTGAGGGGCAGCAGCAGTTCCACCCCGGACGCACCCGGGCTGGCTTCGCCAAATGGGAGTTGCTTGGCGTCGTCATCCAAGGGCGCGTGGTCGGAGCAAACTGCGTCAATGCTGCCATCCTTGAGTGCCTGACACAGGGAATCACGGTCGCGCAGTGAGCGCAGGGGAGGGACAAGATAGAACTGGCTGTCGAAACTGGTGAGGTCCATTTCACTCAGGTGCAGATTGGCGATGGCCACGTCGCAACTGAGATTGATGCCCTGCAGTTTGCCGGCCCTCACCATGGCGATGCTCTCGCGCGTGGAGAGCCGACTCAGGTGAATACGGCAGCCGGTTTCCCGTGCCAGCAAGAGGATGGTAGAGAGGGCTGTTGTTTCGGCCAGCGTGGGAATGCCCGGCAGACCGAGGCGCGACGCCACGGGTCCATCGTGCGCCACGCCGTCGCGCGCGAGGAAATAATCCTGCGGCCTGAGCCATAAAATGAAACCGAAGGTAGCGGCGTACTGCATGGCGCGCATCAGCACCAGAGTGTCGGTAAGCGGTTCGTCGGCCTGGGAAAAGGCAACGCAGCCGGCCTCCGTCAGTTCCGCCATCTCGGTGAGGTACTCGCCCTGGAGCCGTTGGGTAAGGGCGCCAATTGGATAGACCCGCGGTCCGGGCAGGTTCTTCGCCCGAAACTTGAGCATTTCCACCAGCCCGGGTTCATCCAATGGTGGATCCGTGTCCGGCGGGCAGGCCAGGGAGGTGACTCCGCCGGCCGCGGCGGCAGCCATTTCCGACTCCAGCGTGGCCTTGTATTCGAAGCCCGGCTCGCGCAGACGCACTGATATGTCAACCAGCCCCGGGCAGACAATGTGATTGCTGGCATCGAGGATGCGGTTGGCGTGGAAGTCCGCAGGGGGCTGGCCCACGCCCACGATTTTGCCGGCGGCGATATACAGGTCGGCAATTTGGTCCAAGTGGTTCTTGGGATCGACCAAGCGGCCGTTCTGGATGTGGATTTTCATGCGGCTTCCGCCTCCCTGATGCCGCGGGATGGTCTTGCATCATTCCGTCGGCGCCGGCCGCCATTCGCCGGGTGCCCTGAATGGGGGCCTGTGCGCCCCTGATTGGGTGGAGCGCAGGGCATGCTTGCGGCTGCACAACGGGGGCCCGCTTCCTGCTCCAGGGTCGCACCTGTGTAACGCGGATCAGCGCTCATGCCGTCGCCTCCGTTTGTTCCTCCGCTGCTTGAGGCTCGTCACTTTGGCATCCAACATTGGCGGACGTGCAAGCCTCTGCCGCGAGGGGCCACTGCTTCCTGCTCATGCCGTTGGTCCCCCACTGACATTCCCCGCCAGAATGCTCATTACCGCCATACGGACGGCGATGCCGTAGGTGACTTGGGGCAGGATCACGGATTGCGGGCCATCTGCCACTTCGGAATCGATTTCCACCCCACGGTTCATGGGGCCGGGGTGCATGACAATGGCATCGGGTCTGGCCAGACTAAGCTTCTCCAGGGTGAGCCCGTAGTGCTTGAAATATTCCCCGGCGGATGGCAGCAGCGCACCTTTCATGCGCTCGTTTTGCAAGCGCAGCATGATAATTACGTCGACGTCCTTGAGGCCGGTGCGCATGTCGTAATGAACGTGTACGCCCATTTGCTCGACCCCGGTGGGCAACAGGGTCTTGGGGGCAATGACCCGAACTTCCGGCACACCCAGACTGGTCAGGGCGTGAATCTGCGAGCGGGCCACACGCGAGTGCAACACATCGCCGACCACCGCCACGCGCAGATTGTGGAAGGCGCCCTTGTAGCGGCGGATGGTGAACATGTCGAGCAGGCCCTGAGTGGGATGCGCGTGCCGCCCGTCACCCGCATTCACTACCGAAATGTGGGGCGCCACGTGACGTGCGATGAAATGGGCGGCTCCGCTTTGTCCGTGGCGCACGATGAACATGTCGGCATGCATGGCAGTGAGGTTGGCCACGGTATCGAGTATGGTCTCGCCCTTGGTCTGGCTGGAAGTGGAGATATTGAGATTGACCAAATCTGCCGACAGGCGCTTGGCGGCGATCTCAAAGGTCGTGCGGGTCCGCGTGGAGGGCTCGAAAAACAGGTTGAATATGGCCTTGCCGCGCAGCAGGGGAACTTTCTTCACATCCCGTTCGCCGACGTCCATGAAGGATTCGGCGGTATCGAGTATCTGGGTCAGGATGCGGGGAGGCAGGCCATCCAGCGTCAGGAGATGTTTGAGGCTGTCGTCCGGTTTGAGCTGCGGGTTTGAACTCATCAGAGGCGCGATCAGGGATTCCTTTGGGAAAGCGATAGACGCCCGTCCGCGGCGCGGTCGAGCTGAAGATTGCGGTCGCTGGGCAGATCTACGCGCACACCGGCAAAATCCGCGCAGATGGGCAACTCCCGGCCGCCCCGATCCACCAGTACAGCGAGCCGGATGGAGGCCGGCCGGCCATAATCGAACAGCTCGTTCATGGCGGCGCGCACGGTGCGCCCTGTGTACAGCACGTCGTCCACCACGATGAGCGGCCGGTCTTCGACCTGGAAGGGAATGCGGGAGGGCTTGACTTGGGGATGCAGGCCGATGCGGGAGAAGTCATCGCGATAGAAGGAAATATCCAGAACCCCCAGCGGCTGAGCAATGTCAAGCTGAGCATGAAGGCGCTCGGCGATCCAAGCGCCGCCGGTATGGATCCCGACCAGCGCGGTCTCGGGCGTGAGTTCTGACGCGATGGCGTGGGCCAGTCTAGCGAGCAAGTCTTCGGCGTCAGGCAGTATGTCGGGCATCAAAAAACCCCTGCAATATCAATTGTGCAGCAACGGCGTCCAGATGGTCACGGTTCTTCTTGCCATGAATCCCGGCTTCGTGCAGCTCTTCTTCAGCCAACTGGCTGGTGTAGCGTTCGTCAGCCAGGAACACCGGAAGTTTAAAGCGATTTTCCAGTTTGGCGGCAAAATTACGCGCCGCGCGAGTGAGGTCGTGCTCGGTGCCGTCCGGGTGCAGGGGCAAACCTACCACCAGGAGGGTAGGCTGCCATTGCTGGATCAGCCGGGAGATGTCATTGAAACGCTCGTCAGGCGACGCGGTGTGGATGACAGTAAGGGGATGAGCCACTCCTATGCCGAGTTCCCCGGCTGCAACCCCTGTTCGTTTCAATCCTAGATCAAACGCAAGGACGGTCCCGCCTTCAAGCATGGCCTGCCACGTCGGACAGGTTGGAAAGATCGATGCCCAGAAGTTTGATCGCGGCAGGCAGGCGGTCCTCCGGGGCGAGGTCGAAAATGACCTCGGGTTGCGCGGCAACCGACAGCCAAGCGTTCTGCGCCAGCTCGTTTTCGAGTTGCCCCGCGGCCCAGCCCGCATAGCCCAGGGACACCATGAACTTGCTGGGGCCGGCGCCCTGGGAAACGGCTTCCAAAACGTCCTTTGATGTTGTGAGATTGACGTGGTTGTTGACCGCGAGCGTGGAACTGTAGGGTCCCTTGGGGGTGTGCAGGACGAAACCCCTTTCGGTCTGGACCGGGCCGCCGAAATAGACGATCTGCTCCAAACTGTCCGGCAGGGACAGGCCGATCTGGTCAAACAGGACAGATAGGTGAAGATCGGTGGGCCGATTAACCACCACGCCCAAGGCACCCTGCTCGCTGTGATCACAAATGTAGGTGAGCGAACCCGAAAAATTCGGATCAACCATGCTGGGCATGGCAATCAGGAAGTGATTGGTAAGATTCACGCTATCCATATCCGCTACCTCACAATAGTAATCCTAGAACGGAAACGAACCCTATCTTGATCGGGAATGATCTCGTTGCGACAAAATTATTCCAAGCAAAGCCTGTGCCGAAACGGAGTGCTCGTTTTGTCTGGTCTCGCCCGCATCTGAGCCCGGGAAATCGGGCTTCGATCGTTCGCGCTCTCAGGCCGCGCAAAGCCTTCATGGCCGAGTTCGACGCGCAGAATTACGCTACCCTGCCCGGCGACGATGGCTGCGCATCGAACTCAAGCGCGACAGAGCGATTCTTGACTAGGGGGCGTATCAGGACGGGGTCGCGACCGCTTTCGAAGCGGTATCCGCTACATGGTTTTGGTTAACCATTTCCCGGATTCCCCGGCTCCCGGATTGGTAGCTTGGCATATCGCGGCACGCCGCCACCGCGCTCAGGGAAGACTCACTCCTTCGGAATCCTGATTTCCTTTTCGCTGAAACTGCCCGTTTCGGCGCGGGTGTGACAGGCAATGCAGTTGGCCTTGCTCGCAATCTTGCTGCGTTTCCACATCGAGTTTGGCACTTCATCGTGCACATAGTGGAAGTAGGCCGTTTCCGTAAAGCGAAGTGGAGCGTCATTGGGCTGGATGCCGGCGGCGATCCGACGCATGCGCGTGTTTGCCATCCGGCCGTCGGCGGCATTGTCCACCAGATAGCGCTTGATTTCGGCGGCCTGCTGGGGTGCGAGGCTGGCATCATCGCCAAAATGATTGTCCAACTCGCGCATCATTCGGCTCCAGGAACGGGCGGGCAACAATCCGGCTGGATAAACCATGTGGCAAGCCGAGCATTCATCGTGCGTTAACTTGTGGTCTACCGGTGGAAAGCTTGCGACATCATCGTCCGCGCGACTGGCGTTCAGGCCATACGCAGTCACTCCAAGCGCGAGGAGCAAGATAAGAATATTGTTAAACGTGATACCCATGGACGTAACTATCGGATGGACAAAAGAAAGGCAATGAAGTCGGCTTTTTCTTCCGCGGTGCAGGCTCGATCCAATACGTCCTTGCAATTGCGGCGGAACCATTTTTCCACTTTGGCTGGATCGGTAATGCGCTCTGCATTGACCGATGGCGCCATTGGCTGAATGGTCTTATGCGCCTTGGTTTGGCCTGTCGCTTTGAGGTTTTCCGTATGGCAGTCCATGCAGGTGGCAATTTCGCCATTTGCCTTATGATGCTTCGCGCGGAAGAACGTCTCTCCCCGGTTTGCAGAGGGGCTGAAACCGGATCCAGCCTGGGCTTGATAGGCGACGAGTATTTGTTCATGTGTTGCGGCCTGCGTCATAACCGGAACAAGCAACAGCGCGAGGGCGGGAGCGAGCGGTTTCATTGTTCCTTCAGGTACTGGTAGCCCGACACCATGCTCTGCGCGAGGGGCAGGCCGTGCCGTCTATGGTGAACAACCAGGGCGAGAAGATGCAAGACAATAAACGCAATGACCCCGTAGGCCAGGATTTCATGGATGGTCGTTACTGGCGCTTTCCACTCCATGTCATAGGCCAGCCAGTTTGAGAACGGACCGTTTCCCAACTTGATTGCAGTCAATGCGAGCCCGCTGATCGAAAGGCCAATCAACATTCCATAAACCCAGAGGTACGCAGCTGTTGCAGGACCGTGGTGGCCGAAACGTTCGGGGGCAGTAAACAGGCGGCGTTGGCGCAGGGCGCTCATCCAGCAGCGCGGCCGCCAGAGTTCTGTCAGGCGAGCATGCTTAGGCCCAACCAGACCCCATACCAAGCGGCCAACGAGGCCAAGTATCAATGCGTCACCCAGGCTGAGATGAAATCGGCGCAGAACACTGTAAAACTGTCCAGGCTCCAGCCACTCCCGAGGCAGGCCGGTAAGCAGCAACAGCAGGATGGTCAGCAGATTCCAGGCGTGTATAAGGCGCAATACCGGGTCGTAAACCAGTTCTCGCCGATACGTCATGAACCGTGCGGCTTAATTGCTGGCCTGAATGTCTTCGTCACCCTTAATTCCGGGCATCGGCATCGCCGGCTTGCCCAAACTGTGATAGTAGGCAGCAATATCCTCGACGTCCCTGTCGTTTAGCGTCATGACGGCCATGTTCATCATCGGCGAAATCAGCTTGCCGGACCGGTATTTGTTCGTCTTGATGACCAGTTTGTCGGCGTCCCTGCCCCCGAGCTGAACCAAGGGAAAAACGCCGGGGAATGCGTTGTTGCCATGACAAGTGCTGCAGAGGAGCGCCTTCTGGGCGCCGACCGCCGGGTCGCCGGCGGCAAAGGCCGATGAAGCAAGCAGGGTAGTACCAGCAAGAAGCAATACTTTGGTTGTGATCATAATGGGCTCCCAAAGAGTGGAAAGAGAACGGAAATCTTCCGACATAACATTAGATAATTATTATATTAATAAATCAAGAGAATCTTGCAACCCTCGAACGCTTTTGGGTAGTCGAAAAAACAGGACCGGCACCGGGTGGCTGCTTAACCCGATGCACCAACGCAAGTAACAGCGTGCCGCTCCTGGGACGAAGGGTGGCAAATCTACCGGATGCAGGGCGTTAGTCAGCGCCCACTGTCCCGAGCTGATCGGACCGGGTAAAGGTCCAGGTTCGGGTGATTCCTAAGATATCCACTTTGTCGCGCATTTCCTTGGGAAAGTGGGCATAGGGCGCGCCCATTTCCACGATGCGGACGGCCGCGCTGTCGAGAATTTTCGAGCCGGAGGACTGGTCGATGGCGATCTTCTCCACCCGTCCATCGGAGTAAAGCGATACGGTCAGTCGCAGGCTGCCGTAGATGCCTTGGCGCCGCGCGGCCTCAGGATAGTTCAGATTGCCGATGCGTTCCACCTTGGCGGCCCAGTCTTCAACGTAGCGGGCGAAAGCATATTCCCTGGTGTTGGCGCCAATAAAGGCGCGTCGGGGACGGCGCTGATATTCATCCCATTGGCGCGAAATGCGTGCCTCCAGCTTGGCCATCTCCGCGCCCTGCTGCAGCAATTCGGATGAGGTGGGCGTGGCTTCGGCAGGCTCCTGTGGGGGGGCGCTGCGCGGCGCGGTCTGGACGGCTTCAGTGCTTTTAATCTGGGTAAATAGCTGCTTGGCCCTTTCTTCGAGTCGCTCAACGCGGGCCTGCAGCGCAGCCTCCTGTGCGCCTGTTCCCTCGTCCGGCGTGACCGGCAAAGGGCTCCTGGCGCGCCGGTCCTCATCCGTGTTGCCGCCGCCCGCCAGATTGGCTTGTGCCAAGGCGTCCGGCTTGAGCGGAGCCACCTTGCTCTTGGCGTTGACCAGCACGACTTCCACAGGCTGGTTATAGTCCTCAAACAGGCGCGGATTGACCTTGACCAGTTGAGTGCTTAGCAGGACGGCGTGCAAAGTGACCGAAGCCACCAGTGCAAAGGCCATGCGCGTACCCTGTTCAGACGGGGTCGAAAAGGCAAGGGAAGTAGGGGGGGTGGCCACGGTACGGCGGGGATTACGTAGTCATGGATTGTACGGAATCCTCGCTCGTTGTGTCCTGGCTAGGCAGGATTTCTTTCAATTCGGCGCGCAACTCCACCGCCAATTCGTCCAGTTCAGTAATGACAAGCCGCAGTGTGGTGCCGGGCTCCACGGGTGGCAGGCCCGCCACCCGGGTGATGAAGGGGATCTCGTCAAACCGCACCAGATCGTCCCGAATGACCTTAGCCGTCATTTCCTTGCGCTGTTCCTGCGCCAGCCAGCGCAGGCACCAGTAGCGCTCCATTTTGCGCTGTAACTCTGCATAGGCGTCATAGGCCAGTTCAAAGTCCCGCACCGTGGCAAACAGCAATTCGCTGCGCGGCGGGTAGACGGGCGGTTCTTGCCGCAGCAGGCTGAGGAGTTGGCGTTGGTTCACCAGGTCAACATAGCGGCGCAGGGGCGAGGAGGACCAGGCGTAGTTTTCCACTCCCAGCCCTTGATGGGGTCCAGGCTGGGTCGCCATACGGGTCTTGCCCTGGCTCTGGTTGCGGTAAATGCCCGGGACGCGGTTTTCCGCCAGCCAGCTTCCCCAGGTCGCGTTGGTCAGTATCATCAACTCGGACACCACCTTGTCAATCGGGCTGCCGCGGCGTCGCGGTTCGATCAGGATGCGGCCGTTCTCGATCTTGAAGTTGTAGTCCACACGATTGGTTTGATTGGCCGCGCCCCTGGACCCCTCAAGGCTCGCGGCAAAGCCCCAAAGCCATTCGAGTTCTTTGCGATAGGGGTAGTCGGGGCCGGCAACGCCGATCGTATCTTCGTTGAACTGCATGTCCAGGCTTTCGTGGCGCAAGTTGGCTGCGATGCGGACCTTTTCCAACCGCGTCTCCGTCGTACTAACGCGAAAATCTGGCGCCACGCTGAGGTAGAGTGACAGGGCCGGACAATCCCGTTGTTCCCCCAGGGTGTAATGGTGAATGACGGCATCCGGCAGCATGGTGATCTTCCCGCCAGGGTAATAGACCGTCGACAGCCGGTCCCGCGCCAGGTGGTCCAACGGAGAACCGGGTGGGATGCCCAGGGCCGGGCAGGCAATGTGGATGCCGACCCGTATCGATCCATCCGGCTGAAACACCACCGAAAATGCGTCGTCGATTTCCGTGGTCATCGCATCGTCCATGGAAAATGCAGCCACGTCCGCAAGAGGCAGGTCGGGCGGATCCATGGCTTCGTGGATGGCGGGAGCTTCGATTCCCTTTGGAAAATGCTCAAGCAGAAAGGCCTGCATGTGAAACGCTTCCCGGTCGGGGATGGCCCCGCAGTGATCCAGCAATTGCATCGGCGACAACCCAGCCTGCCTGCAAGCGTCGTCAAAGGCCTTGAACTCAAGCGTATTCTTGTCCGGTTTGAGGGCGATACGGGGCGTCAGGTGGGCAAAAGCTTCGGGCAGGCGGTATTGAAGCAACTCGGCGACCCAGGCGGCGATTTGTTGCGCCTCCCGCTGCTTGCGCTCCAGCCCCGCCTTGGCGGCGGCCAGCGCTTCGGCAGGCGCGGGCTTGTAGCGGCCCTTGCCTTTCTTGTAGAAATACATGGGCGACTCGTGCAAGCGCAGGAGTATGCCGGCGGATTCGGCCGGCCCAGGCGGGTGGCCAAAATACTCGCGCGCCAGGGTTTGGTAGTCGAACTCATTGGGGCCCGCGGCTTCCCAGAGAAAGTCCGGGTCCGCTTCATCGCGAATTGCGCTGGCCTGCTGCTGAAACTCCTGCGGGCCGGGTGCGTCAAAGCGCAGCGCCACCTTCTCGACCTTGAGCTTGAAGCGCTTGCCGCTGGGTGATTCCACCTGCAGGGTGGCATCGGTTTCCTGCATGATGCGGCCGGTCTTGAACTGGCCATCTTCTTCGTAAAAGGCAAACATAATTCCTTTAAGACAAAGGACGCAGAGAACCCCGCCAATGCCTTGGCTGGTTTGCTCTCCGGCCCTTGCGTCCTCGGTGCAAATTAAAAGCGATCGATACAGGAAAGAAGGTCAACAAAGCGTGTAAAGCCGTGATCGCCGCCCTGAAAGATAATTTGATGGCAATTCCGGTAATAATTCACCGCATCACGGTAGTCCAGAACGCTGTCGCCGGTCTCCAACAGCAGCAGCAGGTTTTCCGCGTGCCTGGGCTGGGGCAGATCGAAGCTGGCCAGGGCATCCAAATGGCTCTGGGTAAAGTCATAGGTTTCTTCCGTATAGTAGTTCTTGTTGGGACCCAGCGCGTCCCTCAGCAGAAGTTGCGGATGCACCGCGGGGTTGATGAGCGCCGCTTTGACCGAAGGATGCCTTGCCACCAGAACGGTGGCGTAAAACCCGCCTAGCGATGACCCGATCAGTCGTACCGGATCGGGCGAACTGGCGAGAATCGCTTCCAGCAGCGCAACGGCCCTGGACGGCTGATGGGGCAGGTCAGGGCAGGCGAATTCATTTTCCCGACCCTGCGCCGTAAGCCACGCTCGAAGCTGCTGGGCCTTGCTTGAACCGGATGACGAGTTGAAGCCGTGGATATAGAGAATCATCGCGCCAGCCGATCCAGGAGTTTTTCGTGTATGCCGCCAAAGCTACCGTTGCTCATCACCACAATATGATCCCCAGGACGGGCCTGACGGACAATGGAGCTGACCAGCGCATCGAGATCGGTTTGCACTTCGGCACGGCCATTCATGGAAGCAAAGACTTCATTTGCATCCCAGCCTAGGTTGGCGCCGAAGCAGAAGGTCATGTCTGCCCGCTCAAGACTCGCGGGAAGCTGGGCTTTCATGGCACCCAGCCTCATGGTGTTGGAGCGCGGTTCGAGCACAGCCAGGATGCGCGCGCTCCCGACCTTGTTGCGCAGACCGCTTAACGTGGTCTCAATGGCAGTGGGGTGGTGGGCGAAGTCATCATAGACGGTAATCCCATTTACCCTTCCCCGTATCTCCATGCGTCGCTTGACGTTCTCAAACCGCGACAGGGCCTGGCACGATACTTTCGGCATGACGCCGGCATGGCGCGCACATGCGATGGCTCCAAGCGCGTTCATCCGGTTGTGTTCCCCTTGTAGGTTCCAGTCGACCTGGCCTAAATTCTCGCCTCTGAATCCAACCCGGAAGCTGGATTCGCTGCCTTCCGCTGCCCAGTCTTGAGTTGCGCCAAACCACTCCACCGGAGTCCAACAGCCGCGCTCGATGACGCGCCGCAGATTCGCGTCCCGGCCGTTGGCGATGATCAGTCCTTCTCCGGGAATGGTGCGCACCAGATGGTGGAACTGGGTTTCAATGGCTGCAAGATCGGGAAAAATATCTGCGTGGTCGTATTCCAGGTTGTTCAGCAACACAGTTCGCGGCCGGTAATGGACAAACTTGGAACGCTTGTCGAAAAAGGCCGTGTCGTATTCATCAGCCTCGATGACGAAGAAATGTGAGTCGGTAAGGCGTGCCGAGATGCCGAAATTCTGCGGAATGCCGCCGATCAGAAAACCCGGATTCAGGCCGGCATCCTCCAAGATCCAGGCCAGCATGGCAGACGTCGTGGTCTTTCCGTGGGTGCCGGCTACCGCCAGAACCCATTTGTTCCTGAGTACGTTTTCCGCCAGCCATTGCGGGCCGGAAATATAGGCAAGCCCGCGATTGAGGATTTCTTCCATCAGGGCTTGCTTTCCGCGGCTGACCACATTGCCGATCACGAAAATGTCTGCACCGATGCCAGCCTGATCGGCGGTGAATCCCTCGATGAGATCTATGTCCAGCGCGCGCAGCTGATCGGACATCGGCGGATAGACCTGGGCATCGCATCCGGTCACCCTGTGCCCTGCGTGCTTGGCGATGGCCGCGATGCCGCCCATGAAGGTGCCGCAGATACCAAGAATGTGGATGTGCATGGCGCGGTAAGCGATAAAACCGAAATTATACGGTTGGGGCTCCGGCATACCGAAATCAAGCCGAAACCGCGCCTTGTGACAGGTCTAGGTTCGGTCGACGCCGTTCTGGCTTAAGTGGGTGAGCAGCGAGCGCAGCCGTGCTGGGCGCAGGGGTTTATGCAAGACTGCAAGGCCGGCCTGGTTCAAGGTTTGGATGCTTTCCGGCGCGGTGTCTCCAGTCAGAATGACGGCAGGCAAGTCGGCGCCGTAACGGGAGCGGAAAGCTTCCACTACGTTCACGCCGTTCGTGTCGCCTGGCAGGCGGTAGTCGGAAATCACCACATCCGGTTTCAGCGCGGTCTCGTCCAATACCTTCATTGCCTCTGCCGGTGTCTTGCTTGCGACAAGATCGATTTTCCAGCTGTCGAACAACTCCTCCATTGCCCGCAGAATTGTGTCCTCATCATCGATGAGGACGGCCAGACCAATGTTCAGGGCGCCGGTCTGAACAGATGGCTGGCGGGCTCTCCCCGCCAGGTGGGCCGAGCCCAGGGGGACCTGAACGGCAAATACGGATCCGTGCCCGACGCGGGACTTGAGCGTGACGGGGCTGTCAAGCAGCTTGGACAGACGCGACACGATGGCGAGTCCCAAGCCAAGCCCTTTGCTGCGGTCGCGTTCAGGGTTGCTGAGTTGGACAAATTCCTGGAATACGGTGTCCCATTGCTGTTCAGGTATCCCCTGACCACTGTCCCAGACCTGGAAAAGCAAGGTTTTCCCGCGTCGGCGGCAGCCCAGCAAAATCCCCCCATGGTCGGTGTAGCGAATGGCGTTTGTCACCAGGTTCAAGAGAATGCGTTCCAGAAGAAGAGGATCGCTATGAACAACCCATTCGCAGGGGTGAACTCTCAGCGTGAGCCCTTTTTCCAACGCCAGGGGGACAAACTGCTTCTTCAGCCTTTCCATGAGGCAGGCAACCGGAAAGTGTTCGGCGTGGACCTCTATTACGCCTGCATCAAGGCGCGAAAGGTCCAGCAGTGAATTGAATAGCATTTCCATGGCGTCCACCGAAGCCTCGATGTGATCCACCATGCTCCGGAGTTCGGGTGACTGGATGCGGTCCTTCAGGGCCCCGACAATCAGCACCAGGGCGTGCAGGGGTTGACGTAGATCGTGGCTGGCAGCCGCGAAGAATTTGGATTTTGCGATGTTGGCCCGTTCAGCCTGGTCCTTCTGTTCGGCGAGCTTGGCAGTTGCTTCGAGAATCCTCTCTTCCAGCCGCGTTTGATGTTCATAGAGCGCTTGCGCCATGCGGTTAATACCACGTTCAAGCTGGCCGACCTCTCCGCCGGTGTCTTCCGTCACACGCACCCTGAATTCACCTTGGGCGATTCGTCGGACGGCATTGGAAACGTCCTGGATTTGACCGGTTAACCGATTTGACAGCCGCCAGACAAAGACAGCGGTTGCCGCCAAGGCAGCCAGCAACAGGAGTCCGGCCGATACCAGGAGCACGTTCTTCTGCGCGGCAATGGGCTGGGTGCTGAGGCCGACCATGGCGTGGCCGAGAGGTGATGCCGCAATTGCAGGGACATTCGCGACACCGGCGAAATCATCGGGATCGGGTACTGCGGGAAGCTTGATCGGTTCGGCCCGGTAAAGCACCCCATCGAGCAGGTGGGCATGATGGTCCGCTAACAGCGCGAGCAATCTGGATGGGGTTTGGGGGAGTTCGCCATTTTGCGCCTGTAAGGGGCCATGCGCTTCAAAGATGCCTGCGTAGGCCAATGTCGTCTGACTGAGCTCCTGGTGAGCGATTTGGTTGAGCAATTCATGATTGCCACTGACAAGGGCATACTGCGCCGACGCCGCAAGCAACCGCGCTGCATGGAGAGCTCGGTCATCCAGCTCCTGCTGGGCTTTCAACATGCTTTGATGGGTGAAATACACGGTCAGTGCAGCGGCGATAAGCATGGAGGGAAGGATTGCGATAAAAAGAATGCGGGTGCGTATTCCCGCGTTTCCCGCAATCCGTCTCCACAGATGCGCCAGACCACTTAAGCGACTACGAGAGGCAGAACGGGGCACAATGTTCAGGGGTTAAATTCCGACAAGCCTGAATCAAGACCAAACTGTCTGGCGGCGATCACCGCCTCGGTCCGGTTGTTGACATTGAGAGCACGAAAGATGGCAGCCACATGGATCTTCACCGTTCCTTCAGTCAGGTCGAGCCTGCGCGCGATCGACTTGTTGGGCAGGCCTTGCAGCAGGCCGCGCAGCACTTCCATCTGTCGTGTGGTCAAGGCCACGTCAGGCTGGGAAGCAGATGGAGCGGGACTCAGCCTGACGTCGGGTCCTGATTGATTGATGAGATCCGGCATATATATTCCTCCTGATAACACTCGTTGCAGAGCCTGGAGGATCACGGAACTAGACGAAGACTTGAGGACGTAGCCAAGGGCTCCAGCGTTTAGGGACTGTTCGATGTCCTGAACGGATTCGGAGGCGGACAGAATGACCAGCGGTATGTCCGGGAAGCGACGGCGAAATTCGCGAATGCCTTGGTGGCCCGGCGAACCGGGCATATTCAGGTCAATCAAGGCCAAGTCCAGGTCGGGATGAATTCCGGCCTGCACAAACAGGCTCGGGTAGTCGTGGGCATCCACGATCGTAGCTTGCGCCCCCAACTGACAGAGCACCTGCTTGACTCCTTCACGAAACAGCGGGTGGTCATCGGCAAGCAGTATTTTCATCGTGTCATTTGCCAAGCCCTTGATACAAAACAAGAGTCCTATATACGTTTCATTGTGACAGGTGTTGCGTCAGCGGTGTCTATAACTTTTGGCATATGGCCTCCGGAAATAAACCCAACTAGGCTAAGGTATTCAGTTGGCCACGCTGGCCTTTGGAGGGTTGGCGAAATGAAAGCAGCTGTGGTCTTTCTTGTGGCCTTGGGTGGCGTTTCCGCGGCCCAGTCTGACGAGGCGGATAAGAACCTGCATGACTGGCAGGTACGGCGCTTGATGCAACCGACCACCCAGGAACGACACCAGGAACAGTCCGGCAAGGTCTATATTTACGATGGCCTAACGGACAAGGAAGTCGACCGGGCTTTGAACCAGCATTTTGATCGGATGGAAGCAATGATGTTTGTCGGCACGGTCAAGACGGATTCCCAGGGACAACCGCTTAAGGACGATGAAACGGGTCAGGTAATGCAAGAATCAGGAGGTTGTAGCAACTAATCCAATCGCGCACCGTATTCTTCGCAATGGGACGGAGTGGCCGTCTCCTCCGGTTCGCCGGGCGTTAATCCCACCCGGCTATTTTTTTGGAATCCCCGCCCCTATGGTGCAGCAGTGCTCGCAGCGCTCGGAAGCCGGAACCTCCAGGCAAGCAAGCAGGTTTTCGCCTGCCTCCGTCGGGGTGCTCCCGACGCGGACGGGACCTCACGCCCATGCACCAGCCCTTTAGATCACACCCGGAATGAAGCGATACTTCACCCGTTGGCGGTAGCGGTCGTACTCGTCATCCACGCTGCGGAGGTGTCGTTCCTCGGTAAGGGCACGCAGCGCATAGATGAACGACCAGCCGCACATGGACCCCACGATGAGCACTGCGGCGATCGGTGAACTATGCAGGGCATCCCACAGCGCCGGTTGCAGCCCGATCCACCAAGCGAGATTTTTGCATACATACGCCGGATGGCGGATGAAGCGGTAAGGCCCGCTTGCAACGATGCCCCGATGCGTCAGGTTGCTGGCCCTGAGGTTGAGAGCCACCGAGGCCCACGTGTAGACCCCCATAAGGCCTAGCAGGCAGAAATTCGCCGCCAAGTGCACGGCCGGATTGCCAAACTGGGGAAAATCCGTCGAGTGCCAGCCAAGCACCTGATTTGTAAGGCCATTGAACGGAGGATAGCACGCCAATGCTACGCCCCATCCTAGCCACGTGGGGTCTACAGAACGGATCTCGTTCTTGAGCCCCGGCAGTTCAACCAAGTAACCAACGGTATAGAAGAAGACGTCCAGGAACAGGATTAGCTGGAACAGGCACCAGTAGCCATTGGCGTTGAACACGTCCAGGAATCGGGTCGACAAGGCCCCAAACTGATGCGTCAAGCCCACGCCGTTGTTGACCATGACAATTACATGGTCTACCAGCCAAACAAGCATGAGCGGCGCAAAAAAGAACTTGAGAAGCAGGGTAAGCAGACCCAAACGCTCTTCATACGACCAGCCACCGCGCAAAACCGCTCCGGGCGAAGTTAGCAGCCGGCGTAGAGCGCGCAAGCACCAGATGGACTTGGACATGCGTGGGGCCCGCTCCGTCAGGTAGAAAATTGCCAGCAACAGCGCATATCCCGCCGTGGCAGTCTGCAGGATCTGCCAGTGGCCGATCTCCCAGCCGTTGAATAGTGTCGTCTGTTGAGAAAAGAACTGCTGGTAGTAGGGAACCAGGCCGTAAAACATCCAGCCGGCCGCGATGATGATGGCGGTCGCGGACAGGTTGTGGAACCTCTGGCGAATGTGGGACATGCTGGGCGAATTATGCCGCAAGGCGCTCGTGCCTCGGAGTGCGAGTTGACCCGGCAAATTGGCGAACTGTTGGAAACATCTCCCGCCTCGACTGTTTTTTGTACGGAATCAAAGGCTGCCTTTAGGGGCAGTCCAAGGCAGCAACAAGCAGGAGATGAGTACGGCCTGAGATGCTTGCCCTTCAAGCAGAACTCCGGTATTGAAGGGATTAAATTTCAGCGCAGCGTTTGTGGCCATTATGGACTTGACCGAAACCGAGCTTTCTTCCGAACCGCTATGCCAGGGAAATCTGCTGCACGCGCGCCGCGACCGGGTGCGGCTTCCCAACAGCCAAACCTCAATGCGTGAATACATCGTCCATCCTGGCGCGGCGGTCATACTGCCGGTGTTCGACAACGGGGATGTGTTGCTCGAGCGCCAGCACCGCTATCCGCTGCGTCGCGACTTCATCGAAGTGCCGGCCGGCAAGCTGGAACCCGGGGAAGATCCGGCAGTCTGCGCGCGGCGCGAACTGGTCGAGGAAACCGGGTAT
>DASQBT010000109.1:0-16830 GCA_035635075.1 Thiobacillaceae bacterium
CCTCAGTCAACCAGACTCGGCTACCTACCTACACCCACACCTATCGGCTGATATGTTTTTAAAGAACGATTGCACTGTGCTGCTATGTTTCTCGCCGCGCACACTGCAGGAAAGCCGCGCATTATACGGGGCCCGGAAATCCGGTCAACCCCCTTGGCGAAACTTTCCTAAATTATTGTCACACGGGCAAATTTGCGTTTGCCCACCTGGGCCACGACCGACGCGCCTCTGGTCAGGAGCAAGCCCTTGTCGCTGACTTTTTCCCCGTCCAACCGCACCCCGCCGCCGGCAATCTGGCGCAGTGCCTCGGAAGTACTGGGCACCAGACCGGCCAGCTTGAGCAATTGGGCGATGGGCAAACCATTCTCCGCCGTTGCCTCGAGGCGGACCTCCGTCAGATTGTCCGGTATCCGGCCCTGGCGAAACCGGCTTTCAAAGTCAGCCAACGCGGCCTCCGCGGCCGCCTTGCTGTGAAACCGCGCGACGATCTCCCGGGCGAACCGGACTTTGATGTCGCGCGGATTGCGGCCTTCGCTAACCTCGCGCTTCCATTCATTTATGATAGTCAATGGCTCGAAGGAAAGCAGTTCGATATAGCGCCACATCAGTTCATCCGAGACGGACATCAGCTTGCCGAAGATCTCATTGGGAGCCTCATTGATTCCCACATAATTGCCCAGCGACTTCGACATTTTGTTGACCCCGTCCAGACCTTCCAAGAGCGGCATCATTAGCACGCACTGAGGTGGCTGACCGAAGTGCTTTTGCAGTTCGCGACCCATGAGCAAGTTGAATTTCTGGTCGGTTCCGCCCAGCTCCAGATCAGCCCTCAGCGCCACAGAGTCATAGCCCTGGATAAGCGGGTAAAGGAACTCATGGATAGCAATTGGGTACCCGCTGGTATAGCGCTTGTAGAAATCATCGCGCTCCAGCATGCGGGCCACTGTGTGGGTTGCCGCCAGCTTTATCAGGTCGGCGGCACCAAACCGGCCCATCCACGTGGAATTGAATACCACCTCAGTTCTTGCGGGATCCAATATCTTGAATACCTGTTCAGTGTACGTATTTGCATTTTCAGCCACGGCCTCTCGACTTAAAGGCGGACGGGTAGCGTTTTTGCCAGTAGGATCGCCGATCATGCCAGTAAAATCGCCGATCAGGAACAGAATCTGATGGCCCATCTGCTGCAGGGACCGCAGCTTGTTAATCAGTACCGTGTGCCCCAGGTGGAGATCGGGTGCCGTCGGGTCAAACCCGGCCTTGATGCGCAATGGCGTACGAAGAGAAAGCTTCTGCTTGAGTTCATCCTCGACCAGGAGTTCTACCGCTCCCCGCTTGATTTCATTCAATTGTTCATTCATGGATTCAAGTTGTCCCGAGCACGCGCCGATATAAATTTGAGATGGGCCGTTTCGCCCAGGGACCATCTAATCATCTGATTTCCAAGGTAAAGCGTCCAGCCGCAAATTCTGGTACACTTCACCCTCGGCCAACAGGGAGATTTCTACCAATGCGCCTAGAATTTGCGAGTTTAACCCAACGCCTGGGCTTGCCGGAACGCATGTTGAGTCTGCGCTGGCTGGTAGCTGCATCTACCCTTCCATTTCTGGGTGTTGTTACCGCTTTCGGCATCGCGCCCGACACCCAGACTCAAACGCAACCTCAGCAGACCATCATGGAAACTCTGGACGTGGCTATCCAGGCTCCGCCCCCTGCGAGCATTGAATTGACCCGGGAGGACAGGGTCCAACCCGGCGAAACCGTATCCAGTCTGCTTGAGCGCATGCAGGTGTCCGAAGAGGATGCCCGGCGCCTGCTCTCGGGGGTCGCTGCGGAAGCGGGGCTCAATCGCCTGCGCTCAGGCCAATATTTGCAGGCCAATGTCATGGAAGACGGCAGCCTGATCAGCCTTAGTTTCGATAATAGCGACGGACAGACCGTCACCATCAAGCGCCAGAACGAGATTTTTTCCGTAGACAAAGCGAGCGCCGTACCCGACACCCGGGTGGTAATGCGCTCGGGCAGGATCCAGAGTTCGCTGTATGCAGCCTCTGACGCCGCCGGGGTGCCAGACAGCGTTACAGACAAAATCGCCGAACTGTTCTCCACTGATATCGATTTCCGCCAAGACTTGCGCAGGGGCGACACCTTTTCGGTCATTTATCGCCAGAACTTCCGCAATGGCCAACCGACAGGGGAAAGCCAGATTCTCGCAGCCGAATTCGTCAATGCCGGAAAGGCTTATCGGGCGGTGCTGTTTCGCGATCCCCTTGGGCATGAAGACTATTACACTCCTGACGGCCAGTCCCTGAAAAAAGCGTTCTTGCGTTCCCCTCTACCCTTCTCGCGCATTACTTCCGGCTTCAGCATATCGCGCTTCCACCCGGTGCTAAAAACCTGGCGTGCCCACAAGGGCATCGACTACGGCGCGCCTATCGGCACCCCGGTCAAAGCGGTATCCGATGGAACAGTCACCTTTGTCGGCCAGCAACACGGTTATGGCAACCTGGTCGTCATCCAGCACTTTGGGGTCTACAGCACAGCCTACGGGCACTTGTCACGCTTTGTCCAGGGTCTGCACCGGGGCTCCCATGTCAGCCAGGGAGAGGTGATCGCGTATGTGGGCATGACGGGTCTGGCCACCGGGCCGCATCTGCATTATGAATTTCGGGTCAATGGCGAGCAGAGAAATCCTCTGGCAATGAACCTGCCCGTTGCTCAACCCCTTGCCCCGGCCTACAAAGCCCGCTTTGCCCAGGAGAGCCAGCCGTGGGCGGCCCGCCTGAATTTGATGCGCGGCACCAACCTCGCTGCGCTTGACTGATAGCGCAGCTGAGGGGCCCGAGCTCTATCTCGGCCTCATGTCCGGCACCAGCCTGGACGGAATAGACGCAGTCTTGGTGGAAATCGGCGGGTCTCGTACCACACTTATCGCCAGCCATTATCTGCCCTATCCTGACGGGCTTCGCGAGCAACTACTAGCACTGCATCAAAGCGCCGCGGATGAACTTAACCGTGCCGCACTGGCTGGCAATCAACTGGCCCGTTTATACGCGCAAGCCGTCAATGAAATTCTCCTGTCGTCACGGACTGTGGCTCAATCGGTGCGGGCCATTGGCTGCCACGGGCAGACCATCCGCCACCGTCCCGAGCTTGGCTACACCCTGCAGATTGGTAATGCCGCCCTGCTGGCCGAGTTGACCGGCATAGCCGTCGTCGCGGACTTCCGCAGCCGAGACATCGCTGCCGGGGGCCAAGGAGCCCCGCTGGTCCCTGCCTTTCATGCCGAGGCGCTGGCAAGCCCCTCACGCCACCGGCTCATTGCCAATATAGGCGGTATCGCCAACCTGACCGATCTTCCTGTCCGCGGCCAGGTGAAGGGCTTTGATTGCGGTCCAGGCAATATGCTGATGGACGCCTGGATACAAGACTGCATGCAGCAGACGCATGACGAAGGCGGGGATTGGGCCGCGTCGGGCCGGGTTATTCCAACACTCCTGGACCGGCTTCTTGCGCACCCCTTCCTGGCTGGCCCGCCGCCCAAGAGTGCGGGGCGGGAACAATTTAACCTGGAGTGGCTGAACCAGCAGTTGGAGGGTAATGAAGCCGCCGAAGACGTCCAGGCCACCCTGCTGGAATTGACCGCCCGGGCATTGACGGACGCGGCCGCGCGGAACTGTAGCGGATATCAAGAAATCTACGTCTGCGGCGGCGGGGTCCACAACCGTACCCTCATGGCAAGACTAAGCGCCTTGGCGCACCCGGCAAGAGTGGACTCGACAGTTCAGTTGGGCATAGCCCCGGACTGGATAGAAGCTATGGCCTTTGCCTGGATGGCCGGTCAGTGCCTGCACCTTAAACCGGCCAACCTGCCACGGGTAACGGGTGCGAACGGACCTCGCGTACTCGGGGCGATTTACCCCGCTTAGGACGCGGGACGTGATCTCCCTGAGTCGCCCAAACGCAGCAAAAGAAAAGGACTCCGCGGAGTCCTTTGTTGCTGCTGTCGAATAGGCCCTAGACCGAGAACGAGGACCCGCATCCGCAGGTCGTTGTTGCGTTCGGATTCTTGATCACGAACTGGGCGCCTTCAAGCCCTTCTTGATAGTCGATTTCTGCGCCCACCAAGTACTGGAAGCTCATGGAATCGATCAGCAGGGTCACCCCACCCTTCTCCAGCACCGTGTCGTCCTCATTGGACATTTCATCGAAGGTGAATCCATACTGGAAACCGGAGCAGCCGCCGCCAGAGACGAAGACCCGCAGTTTCAGCTCCGGGTTGCCCTCCTCGTCGATCAGGGATTTAACCTTTGCCGCCGCATTGTCGGTGAAATTCAGGGGGGATTCCGTCATCGCGTCCATCGCACGCTCCTTGCTATCAATTAATGGTTCATTATCCAGATTGCCCCGGACTGCGTCAAGTAAAGACCCTTGTTTCAAAAGGGAGTTCCCTACGGCAACAGGCCGATATCGTCGAGGGCCAGAGCCTCAGGCAGGCCAAAGAGAATATTCATGTTCTCCACCGCCTGCCCGGCCGCTCCCTTCACCAAATTATCAATGACCGACAGCACCACCACCACGTCACCGCCCTGGGGCCGGTGCAGGGCAATGCGGCAGGTGTT
Organism: Thiobacillaceae bacterium; assembly: GCA_035635075.1. GTDB lineage: Bacteria > Pseudomonadota > Gammaproteobacteria > Burkholderiales > Thiobacillaceae > DASQBT01. Next base: position 4,623 of record DASQBT010000109.1, read on the forward strand.
GGCGCCGCGTACCGAACGGGTCTCGGGATGACTGCCCGCAGGCAGCACGTCGACAAAGGGCTCGTCGTGGTAACGCGTCTGGTAAAGCATCTGCACATCCGCCCCCGTGTCACTCAGGCGCGCGTACAGGGTTGCATGTATCCCCCTGATTAGCGGAGTCAGATGGGGCACGAAGGTCAGCCCCACCTTGTGCCCTGCCGCCAGGGAAAGCCCTTGGCGGATTTCCGGCAGGTGACGATGGCCCTGCACGGCATAGGCCTTGAAATTATCTGCTGCTTCCGCAAACAAGATTTGGGTCTCGGCCTTGCGCCCCGCGCCGGAAACGCCCGACTTGGCATCGGCCACCAAATGGGAGGTGTCTACCAGCCCGGCTTCAATCAGCGGCAGAAAGCCAAGCTGTACTGCGGTGGGATAACAGCCGGGGTTGGCGATCAGTCGAGCCCCCCTGATGGCTGCGCGGTTGATTTCCGGCAGGCCATAAACCGCCTCCCCGACCAGGTCGGGGCAGATATGCTCCATCTTGTACCAGGACTCCCATTCCTTCACATCCTTGAGGCGGAAATCCGCTGCCAGGTCGATCACTTTCACTCCCGCGCCGAGGAGGGCCCGGGTCTGCTGCATGGCTACCCCGTTGGGGGTCGCGAAGAACACCACGTCGCACTTCTCGAGCCCCGCCTGCTCCGGGTCGGAAAAGGCCAGGTTCACCCGCCCCCGCAGATTGGGGAACATGTCCGCCACCTTCATTCCCGCTTCCTTGCGCGAGGTGATCGCCGACAGTTCAACCTGAGGGTGGCGGGCCAACAGACGCAGGAGTTCAACTCCGGTGTAACCGGTGCCGCCAACGATGCCGACCTTGATCATGCGAGACTCCACAAAGATTGATCTAATTCTAAGACACGCAAGCTGCCACTTGTGACAACCCGATTGCCCGTATGAAAAAAGCCGCCTGATGGCGGCTTTTTTCGGTGACAAGCAGATTAACGTTTGGAGAACTGCTTGCGCCGACGGGCTTTGTGCAGTCCAACCTTTTTCCGTTCCACCGATCGGGCGTCTCGGGTCACCAGCCCGGCGGCCTTCAGTGCGGGCTTGAGATTTGCGTCATAGTCAATCAGCGCGCGGGTAATGCCGTGACGCACTGCGCCGGCCTGACCGGTTTCGCCGCCGCCGGCCACGTTGACCATAATGTCGAAGCGCTGCTGGTTCTCGGTTAGGACCAAGGGCTGCCGCACCACCATGCGGCCTGTTTCGCGCGAGAAGTATTCGTCCACCGGCTTGCCGTTCACCACGATCGCGCCGGAACCGGCCTTCAGGAATACCCGAGCCACAGATTCCTTGCGGCGGCCGGTACCATAGTTGTAATCACCAATCATATTGATTCGATCCTCTTAGCCCTTGATGTCGAGAGCTTGCGGCTGTTGGGCAATATGCGGATGGTCGCCACCCGCATACACTTTCATCTTTTTGATCATGGCATAGCCCAAGGGCCCCTTGGGCAGCATGCCTTTGACCGCCTTTTCAAGAACCCGTCCCGGAAAGCGTTCTTGCATCTTGCCGAATGTGGTTTCGTAGATGCCGCCGGGATAGCCCGAATGGCGGAAATACTTCTTGTCTTCGGACTTGTTCCCGGTCACGCGGATCTTGCCGGCATTGACCACCACAATGTAGTCACCGGTATCCACGTGCGGCGTGTATTCGGGCTTGTGCTTGCCGCGCAAACGGCGGGCGATTTCGCTGGCCAGGCGGCCAAGCACGGCATCAGTGGCATCGACCACGAACCAGTCGCGTTTAACTTCGTGCGGCTTTGCGGAAAAGGTTTTCATGTCCAGACCCTAAGATTCCAAGCGCTTGGCTCGGCGCATATCTGAAAAGCCGCATAGTTTAACGATACCCGCGCGTCCCTGTCAAACCTAACATAGGTGGGATAATGGCGGCCGATGGCTACCTTCTACCTTTCCAACGTCCTGGGCACGCTCCTGCTCCCGCCGGGGACTTTCCTACTCCTGCTCCTGGCAGGCTGGTTCAGCCCGTGGCGCTGGCTCAAGCGGATTTGCCTGGGGCTCAGCTTTTTCGGGCTTTACCTGCTTTCCACCGCGTGGTGCGCGGGCTGGCTGCAAAAAAGCCTGGAAATCGCGCCGCCCCTCTCTCTGTCCGCCCTGCCCCGAGCCGACGCCATCGTAGTATTGGGTGGCGGACGCCACGTGGATATGCCGGAGTATGGCGGTGACACGGTAAACGAGTTGACCTTGGAACGTCTGCGCTACGCCGCCCAAGTCTACAAAGCCAAACGCCTGCCCATCCTGGTAAGCGGCGGGATGCCCGGCGGTGGCAGCGAGCCGGAGGGCAAGCTGATGAAAGGGGTACTGGAACACGACTACGGCATACCGGTAAAGTGGACCGAAACCCATTCCCTCACCACTTGGGATAATGCCGCCAACTCTGCGCCAATCCTTAAACGAGCCGGGATCAAGCGGATCTTCCTCGTTACCCACGCCAGTGATCTGCGCCGGGCAGTTCCGGTCTTTCGTCAGCAGGGGCTGGAAGTCGTCCCGGCCGGAACACGTTTTGCCCATGTTCAGATCGACAACCCCTTCATCTTTTTGCCCGAAGCTCGATCGCTGATGGAGTCCACCTGGGCCCTGCACGAATGGCTGGGTTTGGTATGGTATAAGTTGCGAGCTCATTTAGCTGGACAAGGACATGAAAGCACGGATCAAGCTTATTGAGGGTGTTTCGTTTGCCGGGCAAAGCGAATCCGGCCACACCGTGGTCATGGATGGTCCCAGCGACGGGGGTGGCAGGAATCTCGGGGTGCGCCCGATGGAAATGCTGCTGTTAGGGATGGGCGGCTGTACAGCCTACGATGTCGTCCACATCCTGCGCAGGAGCCGCCAGCAGATTACCGATTGCGTTGCCGAAATCGACGCCAGCCGCGCCGAAACCGACCCGAAGGTGTTCACGCGGATTCACGTCCACTTCATCGTGAGCGGCAAAGGCCTGGAGCATAAAAAGGTGGAAATGGCGGTAAGACTCTCCGCCGAAAAGTATTGCTCGGCCTCAATCATGCTCGGCAAAGTCGCCGCGATCACCCACGACTTCGAGATTATCGAAGCCGCGTAGGAGCGTCTTCCAAGGCGCGATTGTTCCAAGTGGATCGTGGCCAGGAGGCCGCTCCCACTCCAGCTTCGGCTCACAGGTAATAGGCGGTCTTCTTCATCACCCGCGAAGCCAGCTTCATCACGCCTTTCACCGGAAACGGCAAAGGCACTCCGCCATGCTCGATGGCGGTCTGCGCATGTCGGCTTTCATCGTCCTTCATCTGCTGCACGATGGCGCGGCTCTTCTGGTCCTGCACGGGCAGTTGGGCGAGGTGCTCGTCCAGATGCGCCTCGACCTGCGTCTCCGTTTCGGCCAAGAATCCCAGGTTCCACTTGTCCCCCAAAGCCCCGGCAATGGCACCCATGGCGAACGAGGCGGAATACCAAAAGGGATTCAGCAGGCTCTTGCGGCCCCCCAACTCGTTGATTCTGGACTCACACCAGGCCAGATGATCGTTTTCGTCCCGGGCCGCCTCTTCCAACTCAACCCGCACCAGGGGATTTCTTGCGGTCAGCGCCTGCCCCTGATAAAGCGCCTGCGCGCATACCTCGCCCACGTGATTTACCCGCATCAGCCCCACCACCTCGCGCTTCTCGGATTCCGAAAGGCTGGCCTCGTCTGCCTGCTTTGCCGGGTTGGGGCGGCTAGGCTGCGGCGTGGCAAATACCGTGCGCAAGCTGTTGTCGAATAGGGTGATCAATTGATCCAGGGATGGCATGGCTGACCTCACATTAGATTTCCGGGGTGGTCTTCATGATGCTCAAGAGCCTGCTCCCAGATTACCATGTTACTTTTCGTCTCCGCCACGAGTTCCCTATAAGCCATGTCTTCGACCCCATCCGATACCCTGCAGTCAGCTCTGGCCCATGCCCGCAGCGGCAATCTGGCGGAGGCAGAGACGCTCTGCCTGCAACTGCTTGCGCAGCCCGTCGTAGAAAGCGAAGCCCGCCACTTGCTCGGAGTCATCCGCAATATACAAGGCCGTTACGCCGAAGCTGAGGCGTTGTTAAGGCAGGCTGTCGCCGAGCAGCCCGCCGTCGCCAAGTACCGCTCGAATCTGGGCAATGCCTTGCGCGGCCTTGAGCGGCTCGACGAGGCGGAAGTCTGCTACCGTCAGGCGCTCACATTCGATCCCGGTTTCGTCGATGCCCGCGCCAACCTTGCCAAACTGTTGTACGCAACGAATCGCTGGGATGAGGCCATTGCCGAGTACCGGCAACTCATACGAAACGATCCACAGGATGTCGAGTCTCATGCCAGCCTGTCCTTCCTGCTGGAGTCAGGTAATCGCTTGGCCGAGGCTGAAGAAGTTGCCAGTGCCGGCCTGAAGCTTGCGCCCGATAACCCCACCATGAATCTCGCAATGGCGATCTGCGAGCGCAGCGCCGGCAAGATTGCAGAGGCCATGGGGCGTTTGGAAACCCTCGATGCCGCCAGGATGGACACGCTCCAGGCGGCCAATTTTCATTGCGAACGTGGCCTGCTGTACGACCGGCTCGACCGCATCGAGCTCGCTTGGGTGGACTTTGTCGAAGGCAACCGCTTGCAAGCTCAGAGCGTCCACCACGGCAACGTCAGCAAGGCCCGTTACGCAGCAGGGTTGGACCGCCGTGCGCAACTGGATGTCAGCTGGGTGCACGAGTTCCCAGCCACATCCGGCGAGCCAGCCGCGCCCGTGTTTTTGGTGGGTTTTCCCCGGTCGGGAACCACCCTGCTCGACCAGATTCTGGACAGCCACCCCAAGGTTCAAACCCTGGAAGAAAAACCTGTCATCAACAGGCTCTGTGATGACATTGACAAACTGGTCGGGGATGCAGCGGACTGCCTCAAAGCTTTGGCGCCTGACCAGTTGACCAGGCTGCGTCAGCTTTATTTCGAATACGTCGCCGATTTCATTCAATTGCGGCCAGGCAATCTGCTGGTCGACAAGCTTCCTCTCAACATCACCCGCGTACCCTACATCATGCGCGTCTTTCCCGACGCGCGTTTCATTCTCGCCCTGCGCCATCCCTGCGACTGCGTGCTGAGCTGTTACATGCACCTGTTCGAGCCCAACGATGCGATGGCCAATTTCTATACCCTCGAAGATACCGCCGCACTGTATGCCAGGGTCATGGGCCTGTGGCGCCACTGGGTCGAGGTTCTGCCGCTACGCCACCGTCGGGTTTACTACGAGCATCTGGTGCATGATCTGCCGGGCGAGATCAAGCCGCTACTGGATTTTCTCGGGCTGGAATGGCGCGAAGAGATGGCCCGGCCGCACGAACATGCGGCACGGCGTGGCCATATCAACACGCCTAGCTACTCGCAGGTTATTCAGCCGATTTATCGGCGCGCGGCCGGCCGCTGGCGTCGCTACCTGCCTTATCTGAGCGGGGTCATGAGCACGCTGCAGCCATACATCGAGTATTTCGGCTACGAAGAGCTGGGAAGCGATTTAGGCTGAATAACGCAGATGAACCGCAAAGGGCACCAAGAAAAAAGACGGGTTTACAGCGCCCCTTTGAAACTTTCCGGTCCGCATGCACGCCCCCCTTGACAAGGGGTAAGACTGGTTCCCCCGAAGGAGCCCTTCACAATCCAGGCTTCTTGGCCTGTCAGTCAAGCCCCTACCCTCTCCCCCTAAAGGAGGCGAGGGAGTCCAATTGTGGAGCGGGCTTGCCTGCGAGAAACCTTAAGCGCCCGGCAGGAGCGTCAGCAATGGCCCAATGTACGGCTCATAGTTGCGCCAGCGCTCGACCGAACGGGTGTAAATCTTCTCGCGCACCTGACGGATGCTCGCAGTCCTAACTATCCGCTCGTTCTTGTCGAAGTCCAGGCAGGCGTCTTCCCATTCCAGGCCGATGAAAGCCAGGAGTCTGCGGCTCGTGCCTTCCTGATCGGCGACCAGGTCTTCGTAGTCGAATTCGAACAGGCGGTCCTGCCGCATCACCTCTCGCCAGTGGGCCATCATCCGTTGGTATTCCTGGTGATAAAAGGCAAGGTCATCCAGATCATAGGCATAAGGGTGATGGCCGGCAAAGGTCTGGAAATAGATCGACAGGCAGTTATCAATCGGATTGCGCCGGCAATGGATGATGCGCGCATTGGGGAACACGCTGTGAATCAAGCCAATGCGCAGGAAATTGCCCGGCATCTTGTCGGTCACCCGCTGGCTCGCTTCGGCGCCCTTGATGCTGGCCAGATCGTCCAGGTAGGCTTGGGCGATCTGCGCCACGCCCTTGCTGTCCAGGCTCCAGCTCCCTTTCTCAATCCTGACCCAGGCATCGGCCCAAAATTCGCGTTCTCCGCCGCCGGTAACCCTGGAATGGGCGCTGATGACTTGCTCCGTGAGCGTCGTGCCCGAGCGTGGCATGCCAAGGATCAGTATGGGCCGATCCGATGCGTTTCCCCATTTTTGCAACTCGGCGATGCGGTCGGCGGGAAAGGCTGTGATCAATTGATTGATTGCTCGAGTGTGCGCTGCGCGGTCAAAGTCCACCTGCTTCTTCCTAATGCGGTTGCCCCGCTGGTAATAATCAAAGGCTTTGTCGAACTGGTCCCGCTTGTCATAAATGCGGCCCAGGATGAACAAAAGCGCCGTCACCCCCTCGGATTCATCGGTCGCCGCATTGATAGACGCCTCGGCTTGGTCCAATCGCTCGGGTGTAACCTCATTTTCCAGCAGTTGACCCAAGGCACGCAGGTCAGCGGGGTTCAAGGCATAGGCTTTGGCAAAAAACTCCTGCGCCTTGTCGAACTTGCCCACCATGCTCAGGGTGTCGCCGATCGCGGCGTAGAATTCAGTCGTGTCAGGCGACAACTGAACGGCCCGCTGATAGGCGGCCAGGGCGCTGTCGACGTCGAGCATCTCCAAGTGCAGTCGGGCCAGGTTATACCAGCCATTGGCCAGCTTGGGATCCACGCGCACTGCCTCATTCACCATTTGCAGCGCTTCAGCCAGACCGCCAAGATTGAACAAGGCCAAGGCCTTGCCGTTGTAGCCTTCGCCCCGCCCCGGTGCCAGCTTGATCATTTTTTCAAAACAACTGAGCGCTTCACGCGAGTCCTGTTCATCCGAATGGCGCAACAAGTAGGTGGTGCCCAGATTCATCCACACCTGCCAGTCCCCGGCATGCAGGGCGACGGAGCGCTGAAAGGCTGCGATCGCCTCGTCCAGGCGGCGCAATTCCATCAAGCCATTCCCCAGGTTGAACCACAGGCCAGGGTTGTCCTTCATATAAGTGACAGCCGTCTGATAGGCCTCGACTGCCTTCTCGGTCTCCTTCTGGCGCTGGTAAATCAGCCCCTGGTTCATCCAGTAGAAGCCGTCGCGCGGGTTGAGTTCCAGGGACTTGCTAACCAACGCCTGCGCCTTTGCAAAATCGCCGGCCTGCAAGGCGACCATGCCCAGATAATGGGTTGCGTCGGCATGCTTGGGCTCGCGCGCAAGAATCGACTCATACAGCATGCCCGCCTCCCACACTCGCCCCTCGCCCTGGGCTTGCTGGGCGCGCAGGAATAGCTCGGCCACGGGAGCACCCGGCATCGCGCCTTCGGATCTGCCGCAGCAGTGCTTGAATTTTTTCCCGCTGCCGCAGGGGCAGGGGGCATTGCGCCCAATCTGTGCCATCTTCGAGTTCCGCTCCTTGACGCCAGGCGTCGCCGTTCCAATCACCGGGAAACATTTTATCAAGCGGAAATGCAGACAGGCCCAAGCGGGCCTGTCTGCGTTTCCAGGAACAACGGGCTAAGCCCGCCGGTTCTTAGAAGGTGTGGCGCATGCCAACTGCAAAGATCGAGGGATCCTTGCCGGTCGGATTGGCGTTGGGGCCGACGACATTAACGCCGGGGCAGGCTGTTGCGCTGATCCCGGAAGAGCCAAAGCCGGCGCTAGCCGAGCCGCCAGCGCAATAGGTGGCGTTGTTGTCGTTCTGGACCTTGCTGTACACAGCGTACAGTTTGGTGCGCTTGGACAGGTTGTAGTCCGCTCCGACTTCATACATGTTTGCAGCGCTGTCGCTGAGGTCGGTAACCTTGCCAGCATGGTAGTAGCCCGCCTTGAGCGCGATGTTGCCCATGTTGTACACGCCGTTCAGGCCCCAAGCGGAGCGCTTTTTGTCGGTCGTGGTGCCAAAAACGTTTCCGATGTTATCGCTCACCTTGATGTTGTCATAGATGGCGTTGACGGTGAAATTGCCCAGGGTGTAGCCGGCGCCCAGCTTCCAGCTACGGATGTCCACATCGTTAGCCCCAGCAAAATTCGGGTCCACATGCTTGGCGATCTCATAGCCGCCAGCCAGGTACAGCGGGCCATTGGCATAGTTCACCATCCCGGTCCAGGCAGAGGGCTTACCGTCAACATTAGTCTGGCCCTGTTCCCTCAGGAAGGAAGTGGCGACTGCAGCGGTCAGGCCGCTGAAGTTGGGGGAGATGTAAGCCAGCACGTTGCCCAGACGCAGGTCGGAGGTATTCAAGCCAAGGAAGCTGCCGATGATGGCGTTGTAGTCGCCTGCGCTATCCGCGAAGGGGTCCAGGCTGGAGGTTGACAGTTTGTAGGGGGTGTCGTGCGTACCGGCCAGAAGCGTACCGAAGTTGCTCTTCAGGCCTAGGAAGGTATTGCGCTGGTTGCCCCATCCACTAGAGGTCGCGCCACCGTCCAGGTTGACGCCCTGTTCGAATTGCCAAATCGCGGCGAGGCCGCCACCCAGGTCTTCGGAACCCTTGAGGCCGATGCGGGACACGTTGCTGGAAAGACGCCAGGCATGGTTGCTGTTGGCAGTTCCAATGCCTGAGACGCTATTGCGCATCCCAGAGGCATAGTCAACGGACACGTCGAATTGGCCATAAATATCCACGTTGGACGTGGCCGCGAAAGCGGGCGCGGCAAAGGCGGAAGCCAGTGCCAGAACGATTAGTTTCTTTTGCATTTCATTTCTCCTGTTTGGAAAAAAAATCTAAAATCCTTGGGCTCTGTGAGCCGTCCTTGCTTGGACAAAACCCATTATCCAGATCGTCTCCGGCCAAGCAAGCAAAAAGTGTTGCGAAATACCCAGTTAGGGGGATTTTGTGTTGTTATCACACAACGCATACCGCGCCAGAGGGGGCTAAATCCTGAAATAACAAGAGGATATGAAGCTCGTTTTGGGTGTTTCATAGAAGCAACAGCTTATATTCCAACCTAGCCAAATCGCGGCTTTCCCGGATAATTTCCGACATTGAGGTATGTTGAATTGCGCGAAAGCATGTGGGAGGACTGCGCCCGTTTAAGCGCTTTCAAGATGGCCATAAGCTGGGGAGCGACGGTAAGGGCCTGCTGATACGGGGCAAAAACACAATCAGGCGGACTGAAACAAATGAGCCAGTTCCGCGCCGGGATCATGCGCGCGCATGAAGGCCTCGCCCACCAGAAAGGCGTGGACGCCATGCTCGCGCATGAGGGCGACATCAGCCGGCGTAAGAATGCCGGACTCGGTAATCACCATCCGATCAGATCCCATCCTGGGCAGCAATTCGAGTGTGGTCTTAAGGTTCACTTCAAAGCTGCGCAGGTTGCGGTTGTTGATGCCTTGGAGCGGAGTTTTCAGTTGCAGGGCGGCATCCAGTTCGGGGGCATCGTGTGATTCGACCAGGACGGCCATGCCGAGTCCCGTCGCCAGTGCCTCCAGTTCCTGCATTAAGGCGATTGCCTCACCCCCAACCCCTCTCCCTGCAGGCAGGGAGAGGGGAGAAATGACGCCCTTGCCCCCGGCGCCTCTCCCCGCTTGCGGGTCGACGGGAGTAAATGCCGCCACGATCAGCAGAATGCAATCCGCCCCCATGGCCCTGGCTTCGTAAACTTGGTAGGAATCAATCATGAAGTCCTTGCGCAGCACCGGCAGGCTGCAGGCGGCGCGCGCTTGCCTGAGGTACTCCGGGCTGCCGTGGAAGTACTGCTCGTCGGTCAGAACCGACAAACATGCCGCCCCGCCCTTTTCATAGCTGGCGGCAATTTCCGCCGGGCGGAAATCCTCCCGCAGCATGCCCTTGCTGGGGCTGGCCTTCTTGATTTCAGCGATGACCGCGGGGCGTCCGGCGGCGATCGTGGAGCGGATAGCCGAGACGAAATCGCGAGGCGGCGGCTGATCCTTTGCGCGGGCAATGACTTCTGCCAATGGCAACCGAGACTCGGCGGCGGCGATTTCCTCTCGTTTGGTGGCAAGGATTTTTTGCAGAATGTCGGACATAAGACATTACACAGAGGACTCAGAGACAAGCATGGAGGGATTGACCACTCTCTTGATCCCATCACGCATGTGCGCGACATTGAAGTTGAGGATGTACCCCAGTAAATACCCACTAAGCCGAAGATAGCTGACAACCTGGGCGGTATGCACGGATTGCAAGCGGTCAATCGCCCTGAGTTCCAAAGCTACCTTTCCCTTCAACAACGCACACCATCACAAATGACCCGCAAGGTGATCTGTCTTGCTGTCCGCAAACCGGCCTTGTTCAATTCATGTTCGAGACATATCTCGTAAATGCTTTCAAGCAACCCCGGCCCAAGAATGCTATGAACCCGCATGGCCGCGCCGATTATCTGTTGCCCAGACCTGCAAACTCTTCACCGGCCACCTCTGCTCCCACTGGTTCCTCTGTGTTTAAGCCTTGCTGAATGCAATATATGCCTCCAACTTGTCCCGCGCCGCCCCGGACTCGATGGCGATTTTCGCCTGGGCGACACCACTTTGCAGGCTGTCTGCCTTGCCGGCGACATAGACCGCAGCGCCGGCATTCAGGGCAACGATTGCTGCAGCCCCCGGGTGGCGGTTCTCTAGTGCGGCGATGAGCATGGTCATGGCCTCTTCAGTGCCGTCTACGGCCATTTCCGTGGCGGCGACCTGTGGCAGGCCGAACACACCGGGTTCCAGCTCGTATTCAGTCACGTGACCATCCTTTAGTTCAGCGACAAAGGTGGGCGAGGCCAGGCTCAGTTCATCCAGGCCTTCCTCCGCGTGCACCACCAGCACGTGCCGGCTGCCCAGCGATTGCAGACCACGCGCCAGCTTGCCGGTAAGCGCCCGGTCGAATACGCCCAACACCTGATTGCGTGCGCTGGCAGGATTGGTAAGCGGCCCCAGCAGGTTGAACAGGGTACGCACCCCCAGTTCCTTGCGTGCCGGCGCGGCGTGTCTCATGGCGGCATGGTAGTTGGGCGCGAACATGAAACCCACGCCGATTTCTCGCACCGCTTCGGCTACTCTTTCGGGCGCCAGATTGACGTTCACCCCAAGGGCCTCCAGGACGTCCGCGCTGCCGGAACTGGACGATACCGACCGTCCTCCGTGCTTGGCCACCCGCGCGCCGCACGCTGCTGCCGCGAACGCCGCCGCCGTTGAAATGTTGAAGGTTCGTGCGCTATCGCCCCCGGTGCCGCAGGTATCCACCAGATAATCAACCCCCGCAAGCGGCACCTTGATTGACAGTTCGCGCATCACTTCCGCGGCGGCAGCGATTTCCGCGACGCTCTCGCCTTTCATGCGCAGCGCAATGAGAAAACCGGCGATCTGCGCGGAAGTGTAGGCGCCGCTCATCAGGGTGCGCATGGTCGAGAGCATGGCCTCGCGCGGGATGTCCTGCCGCTCCAGCAAAAGGGTCAAGACGTCCTTGTACTGCATCAGGCGCGTTCCTTGAGGAAGTTCGCCAGCATCTGGTGGCCGTGTTCGGTCAGGATGGATTCCGGATGAAACTGCACGCCTTCGACGATCATCGACTTGTGGCGCACCCCCATGATCTCGCCGTCATCGGTCCAAGCTGTGATCTCCAGCCCCTGGGGCAGGGTTTCGCGCTCGATGACAAGAGAGTGGTAGCGAGTAGCCGTAAATGGGCTCGGCAGACCGGTGAACATGCCCTTGTCCAGGTGTTGGACCAGCGAGGTCTTGCCGTGCATCAGGGTTTTGGCGCGAACGATCCTGCCGCCAAACGCCTGACCGATGCTCTGGTGCCCCAGGCAAACCCCCAAAATGGGAATCTTGCCGGCGAATTCGCGGATCAGCGGCACTGAAACGCCGGCCTCGTTGGGCGTGCAGGGGCCAGGCGAAACAACAATATGGTCGGGATCGAGCGCAGCAATTCCTGGCAGGTCGATTTCGTC
>DASQBT010000110.1:0-7420 GCA_035635075.1 Thiobacillaceae bacterium
CCTGGATGATCCCTACCGACGAGGAATCCGTCATCGCCCGCCATACCAGAGCCCTCATCGGCCACGATGCCCGGTGAGCCGGCCGTAGCGTCTTTTCGCTAGGCTATACTTGGCGCTCATGCGGGGGCGTGGCACCCCTCATTGATAAGGAATGTTCATGGACACCTCCGTACGCACCTTCCTGCCTGGCGACCCGTTGAGCGCCGATGAACTTAACCTGATCCACGCTTACTGGCAGGCCTGCAATTACTTGGCGGCGTGCATGATCTACCTGCAGGACAACCCGCTGCTGCGCGAACCCCTGAAGCCCGAGCACATCAAGCAGCGCCTGCTCGGTCACTGGGGCACCAGCCCGGGGCTCGCCTTCGCTTACGTGCATATGAACCGGGTGATCAACAAATACGACCTGGATGCGATCTTCATGGCCGGACCGGGCCATGGCGCGCCCGGTGTGCTGGGCCCGGTTTATCTGGAAGGCACGTACTCGGAAATCTACCCGAACAAGGGCGAGGACGAGGAAGGTCTGCGCCAGTTCTTCAAGGAATTCTCGTTCCCCGGCGGCATCGGCAGCCATTGCACGCCGGAAACGCCGGGCTCCATCCACGAGGGCGGCGAGCTGGGCTATTCGATTTCCCATGCCTTCGGCGCGGCTTACGACAATCCCGACCTGATCGTCGCGGTGATGGTGGGTGACGGCGAGTCGGAAACCGGGCCGCTGGCCACCTCCTGGCACTCCAACAAATTCCTCAACCCGGTCTGCGACGGGGCGGTGCTGCCCATCCTTCACTTGAACGGCTACAAGATCAACAACCCGACCATCCTCGCGCGGATAAGCCATGAGGAGCTGGAAGACCTGTTCAAGGGCTATGGCTGGACCCCGTATTTCGTTGAGGGCAGCGATCCGCTGGCGATGCACGCACGCATGGCGAAAGTGCTCGAAGAATGCATCTTGGAGATCCGCCGCATCCAAACCCAGGCTCGCGCCGAGGACAATCGAAGCCGCCCGCGCTGGCCGATGATCGTGCTGCGCAGCCCCAAGGGCTGGACCGCTCCGAAGGAGGTCAACGGCCACAAGTTGGAGGGGTTCTGGCGCGCACACCAGGTGCCCATCGGCGATGTTCGCAGCAAGCCGGATAATCTGCACAAGCTGGAATCCTGGCTGCGCAGCTACCGTCCGGATGAACTGTTCGACGAGCGCGGCCAACTGGTTCCGCGACTCAAGGCCCTGGCGCCGAAATACACGCGCCGCATGAGCGCCAATCCGCATGCCAACGGCGGCTTGCTCAGGAAGGCATTGCGCATGCCGGACTTCCGCGACCACGCGGCGCAGTTGAGCGGGCCGGGCAAGGATACAGCGGAGAATACCCGGCCGCTGGGCAAATTCCTGCGCGACATCATGGCCCAGAACATGCACAACTTTCGCGTCTTCGGCCCGGACGAGAACACTTCCAACAAACTCGACGACATCTACGAAGTCAGCAAGAAGACTTGGCTGGCCGACATGCTGCCCGAGGACCTGGATGGCAGTGAGCTGTCGCCTGACGGCCGGGTGATGGAGATGCTTTCCGAGCATACGCTAGAGGGTTGGCTGGAGGGCTACCTGTTGACCGGCCGGCATGGCTTTTTTTCCAGCTATGAAGCCTTCGTCCATGTGATCGACTCAATGTTCAACCAGCACGCCAAGTGGCTGGCCATGAGCAGCGAGATTTCCTGGCGCGCGCCGGTGTCCTCGCTCAATCTGCTCATTACCTCTACGGTCTGGCGCCAAGACCACAATGGCTTTACCCATCAGGACCCCGGCTTTCTCGATGTGGTGGTGAACAAGAACCCCAAGATCACGCGCATCTACCTGCCACCCGATATCAACACGCTGCTGTCCGTGGCCGACCACTGCCTGCGCAGCACCGACTACATCAACGTCATCGTCGCCGACAAGCAGAAACACCTGCAGTACCTGGACATGGACGCCGCGATCGAACATTGCAACAAGGGCATAGGCATCTGGGATTGGGCAAGCAACGACGACGGATTCGAGCCGGATGTGGTGATGGTCGGCTGCGGAGACGTCCCGACCAAGGAGGCCCTGGCCGCCACGGTGCTGCTGCGCGAGAACTTTCCCGAACTGAGGCTGCGCTTCGTCAACGTCGTCGACCTCTACAAGCTGACGCCGGCGAGCGAGCATCCTCACGGCCTTTCCGATCGCGACTTTGACAGTCTGTTCACCCTGGACAAGCCCATCATTTTCAACTTTCACGGCTACCCCGCGCTCATCCACCGCCTGACCTACCGTCGCGCCAATCACCAGAACCTGCATGTGCGCGGCTACAAGGAAAAAGGCAGCATCAACACGCCGCTGGAGCTGGCGATTCAGAACGAGATCGACCGCTTCTCACTGGCCATTGACGTGATCGACCGCATCCCTGAATTGCGGGTGGCGGGCGCCCACGTCAAGGAAAGGCTGCGCAACAAGCAGATCGAGTGCCGCCAGTACGCATACGAACACGGCATTGACCTGCCCGAGGTGGATGGGTGGACGTGGCCGTACTAGGGGAAGATATGAATACACGCGACGGCGACTTGGAACCGATTCTGCTGCCCGCGGAGAATATCCGCACGGGACTGTCCGTTGCGGCCATCCGCCAGGCCTTCCTCGACAACCTGTTATACATCCAGGGACGCTTTCCCGAGGTGGCGACGGCCCACGACTATTACAACGCCCTTGCTTACACCGTGCGCGATCGTCTGCTCAAACGCTGGCTGGACACGGTGCACACCTACATGCGAACCAACTGCCGAGCGGTCTGCTACCTGTCCGCCGAATACCTTCCCGGACCGCAGTTGGCCAACAATCTGCTCAATCTCGGCATCATGGAGAACACCCGCCAGGCCTTGGCCGAACTGGGTCTCGACCTGGACAGCATTATCGAGTGGGAGGAGGAACCGGGCCTGGGCAACGGCGGTCTTGGGAGGCTGGCGGCGTGTTTCATGGACTCGCTCGCCACCCTGCAGATTCCAGCCGCGTCCTATGGCATTCGCTACGAATATGGCATCTTCGACCAGCTCATCAAGGATGGTTGGCAGGTGGAGATCAGCGACAGCTGGCTGCGTTTCGGCAATCCCTGGGAGGTGCGGCGGCCGAACGTCGTCTACGAGGTCAAGGTCGGCGGCCACACCGAACCGTACCACGACGAGCAGGGGCGGCTGCGAGTGCGCTGGCTGTCGGAGGACCAGTTCCGCGGCGTCGCCTACGACACGCCAGTCTTGGGCTACGGCGTCAACACCGTGAATCTGCTCCGGCTGTGGAGCGCCGAGGCGAGCGAGTCGTTCGACTTCCAGGCTTTCAATCAGGGTGACTACGTCGGCGCGGTGATGCGCAAAGTCCGCTCCGAGAACGTCAGCAAGGTCCTTTATCCCAATGACGATGCAGAAAGCGGCAAACGCCTGCGCCTTATCCAGCAGTACTTCTTCGTCACTTGTTCTCTGCAGGACATGCTGCGCATCTACTTCACCACTGGAAAGCCGCTGGAGAACTTCGCCGAACAGTTCGCCATACAGGTCAACGATACCCACCCGTCCATCGCGGTCGCCGAGTTGATGCGCCTGCTGATCGACGTGCACGACATGGAGTGGGAACCAGCCTGGGAAATTACCTCCCACACCCTTGCCTACACCAACCACACACTGCTCCCGGAAGCGCTGGAGAAGTGGCCCCTGCCGCTGTTCGGAAGCATACTGCCGCGTCATCTCGATATCATCCTCGAAATCAACAGGCGTTTTCTCGACGTCGTGCGGCTGCGCTACCCCAACGATCGCGAGCGCATCGACCGCCTGTCGATCATCGAGGAGGGGGAACCGCGCCATGTGCGCATGGCCAACCTGGCCTGCGTCGGCTGCACGGCCATCAACGGTGTGGCGGAACTGCACAGCAAACTGCTCAAGCAGACCGTACTCAGTGACTTTCATGACCTGTGGCCGGAAAAGTTCCAGAACAAGACCAATGGGGTGACGCCGCGGCGCTTCATCGCCCTGGCCAACCCCCCGCTTGCCGCCTTGCTCGATGAGACCGTCGAGGGAGATTGGCTGAGGAATCTGGAGACGCTCCGCCAACTGGAGCCCCATGCCGGGGACAGCGCGTTCCACGCCCGCTGGCGCGCAATCAAGCGCCTAGCCAAGCAACGTCTTGCCGACCATATCCATCTGTGTTGTGGCATCGGGCCGGACCCGGACTCGCTGTTCGACGTGCAGGTCAAGCGCATCCATGAGTACAAGCGCCAGCATCTGAATGTGCTGCACATCGTGAGCCTCTATCAACGCCTGAAGGAGAGTCCGTCGCTGGACATCACGCCGCGCACCTTCATTTTCGGCGGCAAAGCGGCGCCCGCCTATTACATGGCAAAGCTGATCATCAAGCTGATCAACTCGGTGGCCGAGGTGGTCAACCGCGACCCCCAGGTCAACAAGCTGCTGACCGTGGTGTTCGTGCCCAACTTCAGCGTTAAGGCAGGCCAGCGCGTCTATCCCGCGGCAGATCTATCCGAGCAGATCTCCACCGCGGGCAAGGAGGCATCCGGCACCGGCAACATGAAATTTGCCATGAACGGGGCGCTGACCATCGGCACCCTGGATGGCGCCAACATTCAGATACGCGCGGCCGTGGGCGAGGAGAACTTCTTCCGCTTCGGCAAGACCATGCAACAGGTGGAAGAGACACAGGCGGGGGGCTATCGCCCGCGCGACATCTACGAACAAAACGCAAACCTGCGCGGCGTCATCGACCTGATCAACTCGGGCCTGTTCTCCGACGGCGACCGAAATCTGTTCCGGCCACTGACAGATAATCTGCTCAACAGCGATCCTTACCTGGTGTGCGCCGACTTCCAGGACTACATCGACTGCCAGGCCCAGGTGGGCCAGGCATACAGGGATCCGGAGCGCTGGTCGCGCATGTCCATCCTGAACGTGGCGCGCTGTGGGCAGTTTTCTTCGGACCGTGCCATCCGCGAATACAACGCGGACATTTGGCGTGCGACTCCGTTGCCGGTGGACGTGTCTGCGGCGTGAGTCGCAGCACCGGCGTGTGGGACCACCGGCCTGTTGAACACGGGTACGTCAAAATGTTGGAGCCGCGCGGTTCGAAGCGGACCGACTCCCGGCGCCACCGCCGGCGAGGTACAATTTTGGCGGCCGTTCGTCCCTCAGGCACCCTTTTCTGGAGTCGAATATGCGCAAATCATTCGGTTTAATTCGGTCCGCTGCCGCACTGACTTTCGGCTTGTGCTGCGTTTCCGCCGCACAGGCAGTCCCGTACACCGGGCTCTACGCCTTCGGCGATAGTCTGTCGGACGTCGGCAACGACTTGCTCATCACCAATAATACGGTTCCCGATCCAGCGATCTACACCGATGGGACCAACACCGGCCGGTTCACAAACGGGCTGAACTACCTGGATGTGCTCGCCGGTTCGCTGGGTCTGAGTCCGCTGGCGCCATCCGTGACTGGCGGCACCGACTATGCCTATGGCGGCGCACGGACCACATACATCGCCCCTGGCCTCGTTCCCTTGGGCGGGTTGAGCTTCAACCAGCAGATCGGCGCCTACGACTTGGCGCACACCACGGCAGACCCCAACGCGCTGTATGTGCTGTGGATCGGCGCCAACGACATGGGCGATGCAATCGGCGCTTACCTGGGTGGCAACGCGACTGCGATCAGCAGTGCGATCACGGTTGCTATGACTGGTATCGGAACTGCGATTGGCAACTTGGCGAGTCGCGGCGCAGAGCATTTTCTGGTGCCCAACCTGCCGGACCTGGCGCTGACACCGCGGATCGGTGGGCTGGGCAGCTCTTTCGTGGAGGGCGTGGCGCAGGGCGCGAGTATGGAGTTCAATCACCAGCTGGCCCTGTTGCTCGGTGGCATTTCCGGCCTCGACATTCGCTCGATGGATGTCTACGGGTGGCTGAATGACGTCGTGGCCGCCCCCAGTGCCTATGGATTTACTGACGTAGCCCACTCCTGCTACACGGGGGATGTGGACGGCTCTTCCATCGGCGTCCCGATCACGACATGCGCCAACCCAAGCCAGTACGCCTTCTGGGACTACGAGCATCCGACCGCGGCCTTGCATGCGGAGCTGGGAGCGCTCGCCTTCGCAGCCGTTCCCGAGCCCTCCACCCTGGCGCTTCTCGGCCTCGGCCTCACCTGGCTTGGATTCAGCCGACGCAAGGCGGCATAAAGACGACAGCGCACCCACCGACCCCGCTTCGGCGGGGTTTTGCTTTCGGAGAGGCGAGCGGCCGGATGTACCTTTGGCGCGACGGGCCGCCTTGGAGGGAAGCTACGATTGGCCGCTTGTGACCGAGTTGGAAGCTTGGTGATCGGCTAAATTCAATCTGCAGCAGCCGTCACGGCTTGCTGCTCAAACGTTTGCTCCGCGGCGAATGCTGACGTTCCGGGTCAGTCAGGGAACCACGGTGGATAGGTTGGGCAAGGTTCCCCTATAATTGGGATGTGGGATTTCGCGAGAGACTCGTAATTGATCATCGCACACGATGCGCAAGCTGAGCACGCGTGCGCAAGCGATTTGCGATAGGTGGTTTTTGCCGCCCATCGACTATGATTTCATCAGGGCGTGGGGTGTCGCAGCTTGCGCGCCGCCGGACAGAACCTGGCCTGCAGAATTGCCGGACCTTGTAATAGTCTCCCCCAACGACACCGGCAAAGTGTGGCAGCGGGCGCCATGAATCGGCTTCGATCATGGCTTGCTGATTTTTTGGCACTATTCGCGCTCAATAGGGTCCAATTGCAACCGTTATCCTTAAATGGCATGCGCATTGCTAATGCAATCAAAAGCGCCCCATAGATCATCAGTTGGGAGTACGTTATGAGCTTGTTCAACCAGTACATCGAACGATACCGCCGGGTGGAAGAGGAATACTCGCTGGAGGAATTCCTTGACCTGTGCAGGAACGACCGTATCGCCTATGCGAGTTCGGCCGAACGCATGCTGGCGGCCATCGGTGAGGCGGAGCAGGTGGACACCCGCCGCGACCCTCGGCTCTCGCGTATCTTCTCCAACAAGCTGATCAAGGTCTATCCGGCCTTCAGGGATTTTTACGGCATGGAGGATACTATCGAGCAGATCGTTTCCTACTTCCGCCACGCCGCGCAAGGCCTGGAGGAGAGAAAACAGATCCTCTACCTATTGGGTCCGGTAGGAGGCGGCAAGTCTTCTCTTGCCGAGAAGCTCAAACACCTGATGGAGAAAGCGCCGTTCTACGCCATTAAGGACTCGCCGGTAAACGACTCGCCCTTGTCTCTCTTCTCCGCCGACGAGGATGGAGACATCCTGGAGCAGGAATATGGCATACCCAGCCGCTATCTGGGCAAAGTGCTGTCCCCATGGGCGGTCAAGCGCCTG
>DASQBT010000111.1:0-31806 GCA_035635075.1 Thiobacillaceae bacterium
ATGTTCTCGTACCGGGTCTTGCCAGTAGCGATGATGAGCGCGCCGCCAGCCCTGCGGTCTGATGGCTTCAGCCGCAAGCATGAAAGTCAGTTCCCCCGCCCGGTCGGTGCGATAAAGCCCTGCACCAGACGCCCGGAACCGGCTCACCACCGACCAGTGGGGATGCCCATAGCGGTTGCGGTAGCCCATGGTGAAGATGACCTGTCTGGCGCCCACCGCCTGGACAAATTCCGGCGTTGAGGAAGTCTTGCTGCCGTGATGGCCGGCCAGAAGCACATCAGCCGAGATGCCGTTTGGCTCCGCTGCAAGCATTTCCTCTTCTGCCGGGGCCTCGGCATCCGCCGTCATCAGCAGGCTCTTGCCGGACGCCGCCACCTTGAGCACACAGCCCATGTTGTTGTCCTTGCGTAACTCCTGATAAGCGGAGGCAGGCGGATTGAGGATCTCAAATCTAACCCCATCCCATTGCCAGTTCAGTCCGCGCTGACACCGGATGACATGTTGTCCGATAAGCAAGGGCCGATCCGGCGGCAGCGAGGTAGCGATCCAGTCCACGTCCATGTCGCGCAGCACAGCGGGCGCGCCGCCGGTGTGGTCGAGATCGTCATGGGTCAGGACCATCCCATCCAGCTTCGCCAGGCCCAGGCCGAACAGCCTGGGCAGCACGATGCGTTCCCCCGCATCGCTGTCACCGAAGGCCGGGCCCGTATCGTAGAGCAGGGCATGGCGAGCGGTGCGAATCAACACAGCGGTACCCTGACCGACATCCAGCACTTCAACCCGCGCCTCTCCGGAGGTCGGTTGCTCAAGCAGCGGAAACAGAATCGGCAGGCATAGTATTGCGCCCAGGTATCTGGCCGGAATCCCGCGCGGCAGCAACAGCCAAGTGATACCCAACAGGCCCAGCACTGTTGCAAGCGGCTGCGGCGTGGGCAGGTGCCACACCGCCCAAGGCTGGGCTGCCAGCCAGGCCAGACTCGTTTGCACCCAGGCTCCCACCCATGCTGCCGCATGCCAGGTCGGGGCAAACACGATCCCCAACAATGCGAGCGGCACCATCACCCAGCTGACCACAGGAATCGCAAAGGCGTTGGCCACGGGAGAGATCAATGAGACCTGGTGAAACACCAGGATCAACGCCGGGGCGAGCGCGAGCGTCACGGCCCACTGGGCTTGCGCCCAGGCCTGCAGCTTGCCTGATGCCTTGACTTGCCCGCTGCTGACAAACAGGATCGCCGCCACGGCACCGAAGGATAGCCAGAAGCCTGCGGCAAGTACCGCCCACGGATCCAGGAGCAGTACGACACACAAGGCCGCAAGCAGCGTGGATGAAGGGCGTGGGCGGCGCGCAAGCCAAAGCGCCGCGGTGACCACCGCGAGCATGTAAAGCGTGCGCTGCGCCGGGACCTGAAAACCCGCCAGGCATACGTAGAGGAAGGCTGTGATCAATCCGGCGCTGAGTGCCGCCTTGCCCGCGGGCAACCGCAGGCTAAGCGTCGGGGCCCGTCGCCAGATTGCGTTCACCGCCCACATCACCAGTGCCGCGAACAGGGTCACGTGCAAGCCTGAGATGCTGACCAGATGCGAGGTTCCGGTCCGGTTGTAAATCCGCCAGCCCTGTGCAGGAATTGCGTTTTGGTCGCCCACCGTCAACGCCGCAATCAAACCAGCGTTTGGGCTGTCGAGACCTAGGGTGGCAAAGATGCGCTGGCGGATCTCATCGCGCATGTGCTGCACCCAATACATCGGCTTATCGACCCTTGCATTCAGCCGCAGCGCCTCCGCCTTTGGCCGCACGTAGCCGCTGGCGCGAATATTCCGTTCCAGCAGCCAGGCTTCCGGATCGAAGCCATCCGGATTGCTGGTGCCATGTGGGCGTTTCAGCCGAACCGTGAATTGCCAGCGCTCGCCTGCATTGATTCGATGCAGCACTGCCTGGCTGTCGCGATCCGGAATGGGCCAGCTCAAACGGATGTGTTGCGGGACCCGGGCCCCCGGCGTGGCTATCCGCTCGACATCGAAATCGAATCGCTCGCCGTGAATGTCCCGATCCGGCAGGCCCGCCACCACACCGCTGAGCGTAATATCAGTTCCCTGCCACTGGCTCGGCAAGGCATCCGCAAGGCGCAGATCGGCCCGCCAAGCCGCCCAGGCAAAGCCCAGGGCGAGGCACAACAGCGCCAGGCCGGCCTGCCTGAGAGCTTCAATGCGGGAATCGGAGAAACTTGGCAGCCACACCAGGGTGGCTGGCAGCGGCAAGAGCCAGAGATAACGGGGGTCGGGAAGTTCCGGCTGCTGTTGCAGGAGCCAGACTCCCGCGGCAAATGCGAGAAGCTTAACTCTCACGCAGCCAAGACCAGATCAGGAACCGTCGCAGCAGAGACCTCCGCCTAGGTCCTGATCAGGCGCTCGATCTCTGCGAAGGTCTCCGCCACCTTGGATCCGACAATTTCGATATCCAGCTGGCGCGCGATCTGCGCCGCGGAAAAGATCCCGCGCAGGGACTGGTCCTGGGTTCCCGGAACGCGGTCCGCCACCAGAGCATGCTGGCGCCCGGTGCTTTGCAGGGTGGCCACCACCTGGCCTACGGTCGCCTTCTCCACGTCGTCCATGCCCAGCACTTCCAGCTGGGCATGCTCCGTCATGATGTCGCGCACCGTGAGGTCACGGTAATGGGTACCGCGCTGCTCCACAAGCTGCAAGGGCTTTTCGCCCTGCAAGTCCGTGGAGGTGATCAGGCCGATGATATCGTCCTTGTCATCGGTCACCAGCAGCATGCGTACGCCGCGCTGCTTCATCCGCTGGCCGGCAATCTCGATGCTGATTTCCGGGCGTATGGTAATGGCCGACATTTTCTGCAAGTCGGTCATCACCCGGGTGGCCGGATCATCCAGACTGACCCTATCGGAATACACCTTCTCCACCGTATGCAGGGAAATACCTTTTTGCAAAAGAGTGGACCTGATCGGCGCGTAATTTTTTTCTGCCATGATTGACTCCTCATTCTGAATTCGGCTCGCCCTGCCTGGAAGCGGCTGCCGCCAATGCATCAGTGAGAAGCCTAGCACCGAACGCGGATCCCGTTTTATCCAAGATTCTTATGCATGGCGTCAAGAGATGCTGGAACGACCCTTGCCCGCGGCCGTGCCTTGCATCCATGGCTTTCTCGCAGCAACGCAGGCGTGATGAGGGTTTACGAGCCCTGGCCCAGGCGTCCATCCACCAGACTAAGCTGACGTCCCATTCGGCTGGCCAGTTCGCTGTCATGGGTCACGATTATCAGGCTGGTGCCCAGATCCCGGTTCAAGCTCAACATCAGGTCAAATACCTCGCTGGCCGTATGGCGATCCAGGTTGCCGGTCGGCTCGTCCGCCAGCACACAGTCAGGATGGGTAACCAGGGCGCGTGCGATAGCAGCGCGCTGGCGTTCGCCGCCAGACAGCTCGCCGGGACGATGACTCAGCCGGTGGCCGAGCCCCACTTTCCCGAGCATGGCGGCCGCTTGCGCCATTGCCCCTGCCTTGTCCATGCGGCGCACCAGCAGCGGCATGGCCACATTCTCCTCGGCGGAAAATTCAGCCAGCAGATGATGGAACTGATACACGAAGCCCAACGAGCGATTGCGCAAATCGCAGCGCTCCGCCTCGCCCATCTTAAATGGGTTGCGTCCCATAAGCTCGATATCTCCGGCGCTTGGCTCATCCAGCCCGCCCAGCAGATGCAGCAGGGTGGACTTGCCGGAGCCGGAGACGCCGACTATGGCCAGCGTTTCCGCCCGCTCCACCTGGAGGTCCACCCCGGTCAGCACCGGCACCGGCACCCTGCCTTGGTAGTAGGTCTTCTGCAAAGCGCGGCAGCGGATCACAGCTGCGCTCAACGCCCCGCGTCTGATGGCGCCATTCCCCACCGCGCTATCGCCGATCGCGCCATCATTCAAGGCGCTGTCTTTGATGGCGCCATTACTCATAGCGCAGTGATTCCGCCGGGTTGAGCTTGGAAGCGCGCCAACTGGGATACAGGGTAGCCGTAATGGAAATCAGCAGTGAAACCAGGCCGATGACCCACACATCGTGCCAATTCAGTTGCGAGGGCAGCCCGCTTAGCTGATACACATCCGCAGGAAACAGGTCAAAGCCGAACAGCTTTTCCAGTATGGGCACGACGGTTTCCAGATTGAGCGCCAGCAGGACGCCCAGCGTAATGCCAAGCAGCGTCCCGAAGATGCCGATCGATGAACCCTGGATCACGAAGATCTTCATGATGCTGCCTGGCCGTGCGCCCAGCGTGCGAAGTATCGCGATGTCCGACTGTTTGTCGGTGACCGCCATGACCAAGGTAGAAACGATGTTAAATGCGGCCACGGTCACGATCAGCAGCAGGATCAGAAACATCATCTTCTTTTCGATCGCCACCGCGCGGAAGAAATTGGCGTGGCTCTGGCTCCAGTCGCTGACATCATATTGCGGGCCCAAGCGCGCCTCCAAAGCTTTCGCGACCGCAGGCGCCAGGAACAGATCGGTCAGCTTGAGCCTTAGACCGGACACTGACTCCCCCATGCGGGTCAGCTTCTGTGCATCCTGCAAGTGAATCAGGGCCAGACCCGCATCGTACTCAAACACCCCGCTCTGAAAAATTCCCACCACGGTGAATTGCTTGAGCCGGGGGATCACTCCGGCAGGCGTCACATTGCCTTGCGGGGTGATGAGCACTACCTTGTCGCCGGCATACGCATCCAGGCTCTGCGCCAGGGCCGAGCCGAGAATGATGCCGAATTCACCCGGCCGCAGGTTGCTCAGGCGGCCCACCCGCACGTGCCGCCCGAGATCGGCGACCTTGTCCTCATACTCGGGGAGGATGCCCCGCACCATCGCGCCGCGCACCTCATCGCCATGCGTGAGCATGGCCTGGGTGAGCACGTAGGGCGCTCCCGCCACCACCTCCTTTTCCCGTCCAAGCCGCTGCAGCATCTGGGGCCAGCGATCGAGACTGCCGTTGGCGCCGGACACTTCGAGATGTGAGACCACGCCGAGGATGCCTTTGCGCAGCTCCTGCTGGAACCCGTTCATGACCGAGAGCACCACGATCAATGCCGCCACTCCCAGGGCCAACCCCGCCATGGACACGATAGAAATGAACGAGATGTAGTTGTTGCGGCGCTTGGCGTGGGTGTACCGCAGGCCGATCAGGGTTTCGTAGGAGCGCACGGGCGAAGTGTGCCACAGGGCCAAGGGCCTGTTAACACCAATTTCACTCTTGAGACGTCCGCCTACTCGCCGAGCAGGTGCAGCACAATCTGCCGGCGCTGCCTTGCATGCCGATGTTCGAACACATACAGGCCCTGCCATGTTCCCAGTACCATGCTGCCCTTGCGCACCGGGACAGACAGTTGGGTCTGGGTAAGGGCAGTGCGAACGTGTGCAGGCATGTCGTCGGGGCCTTCCAGGGTGTGGTCATAGAGCGGATCGCCCTCCGGCACCAAGCGGGAGAAGAAATTCTCCAGGTCGGTCCGCACATCGGGGTCGGCATTCTCCTGTATCACCAGGCTGGCAGAGGTGTGTCGGATGAACAGAGTCAGCAAGCCGTTCTGTATGCCGCTTTGTTTCAGCCAATGCGCGACCGTGGAAGTAAAGGCATACAGCCCTTTGCCCTGAGTCTGGACAGTGATTTCGTGAAATTCCTGCTTCATTGTCAAATTTTAAGCCGTGCTTGCTTGTCGGCTACACTCGCTTAATGCACTTGATCGTCCCACATCTTTTCCCTCCGGCGCATTTTCTCCAGGCAGCCTTGCAGGACCTGCGCCTGCCGGCACTGGAAACCCTGGTTGCGCGGGGAAGGCAAACCGGCGTAGCCGCTGTCGGACTGGAGGGCGCCCTGTTTCGCGCATGGGGGATCGCTCAGCAACAGGACTGGCCTTGGGCATCGCACAGCCTATGCGTGGATGGCGGCAGCCCGGATCAGGCCTACTGGCTTAGAGTTGACCCGGTGCACCTTCGTATCCAGCGCGACCGGCTGATATTGCTGGGCAGCGAACTGCTCAATCTGCAGCCTGCAGAAGCAAGCGCCTTGTGCGCCGACCTGCATGCTCATTTTGGCGTCGCCTTCCATCCCTTGCCCCTGAGGCCGGATCGCTGGTACTGGCGAATGGAACAGGCTCCGCAGTTGGAAACCACGCCCCTTTCCGTAGCGATTGGGCGCCCCATTGATACCATGCTACCCAACGGCCACGACGCAAAGAAGTGGCGCGCCTTGTTGAACGAAATCCAAATGCTGCTGACGAACCATCCAATCAATCAGCAACGGGACGCCCACAACCTGCCCTTGATCAACTCGGTATGGCTGTGGGGCGGTGGACGCATCAGCCAGGCGGCGGCTTCTGTTTCAAGACCCTTTTATTGCGCCGACAGTCATCTGCGCTCGATCGCCCAGCGACTGGGTTTGCGGACTTCTGCCTGGCCGGACAGACCTGCGGAGCTTGACCCTGATGGACTGGTATTGCTCAATCAGCTCCAGTCTTCTGGTCAGTATGGCGACGTACTCAGTTGGCGCGCGGCGGCAAGGGAACTCGACAGCACGTGGCTCGCTCCCCTGATCAGGAGCCGGGTTTTGCTGCACATCGAGGATCCCGCCGCCGGAACTGCGCTTGATTTCAGTCCCGGGGATCGTTGGAAGTTCTGGCGCGGGCGTCAGCCTCTGGCGGCCCCGTACGAACCAATAGCGCTGGCACCGCCCACCGAGACTGCGGCCGTGGATCAGTTCGGCAATACGTTAGGGAAATGAACTCAGAACGCGCCTCGAATGCGCAAGCTCCCGAGTTTTTTCGTCGACGCACGGGCAGACCTCGGAACGCTCCTCCAGCATGATGGCAAATGAGGCTTCCAGGTTGCGCAGCCCTTCCCGGTCATTGCGCAGTTCCATCTGGTGATGCTCGTTCAGGTAGGCCTTGCACTCTGCTTCGGTTACCAGCGAGGCGCCATAAGGCCCACGGCACTGGTCCATATCAAATCCACCTGCAATCACACCCGCGCTCGATACCGAGGTCGTAATGGCAAACCCGATTAACAGTATTGCAGCATGGCTTTTCATCCTCATTCCTCAAGATGCAGACGAATCCCTGGCAATTCTCAAGCAAGCATTGAGCCAGTTTCAAGAACTACTTTAACTACTGATTGTTAAAGAAATATTAAACTCCGGCTTCAAAAGGGACGGCATTCACGCCCCATAAGAAGTCACCTGCCGCACCAAAACGCACCTATTCACTGCATTCATGCCGGCTCGGCCAAAAGATCATGTTCGGTTGCATCGGCAATTTTCACCTGCACGAACTCGCCTATAGGCAGATATCCGCCCTGTGGAATCGAGACCAGACCATCGATTTCCGGGGCATCAGCGGCCGAGCGGGCCACTGCGTTGCCATTGTCGTCAATGAAGTCCACCAAAACAGTCATCTCGCGTCCGATCTTTAGCCGCAGCCGACGAGCGGATATTTCCGTCTGTTTTTCCATGAAGCGCAACCGGCGTTCTTCTTTGACCGCGTCCGCCACTGGGTCGGGCAACTGATTTGCTGCGGCCCCGTCCACCGGCGAATAGGCGAAGCAGCCCACCCGGTCGAGCTGAGCCTCGTCCAAGAACGCCAGCAGTTCCTCAAACTCGGATTCCGTCTCGCCCGGGAAACCGACAATGAAGGTGGAACGCAGGGTAAGGTCGGGACAAACCTTGCGCCAGGCTCGAATCCGGTCGAGGGTCCGTTCCGCCGCCACTGGCCGCTTCATCAGCCTGAGTATGCGGGGGCTCGCGTGCTGGAATGGTACATCGAGGTAAGGCAGCACCTTGCCCTGTGCCATCAGGGGAATGACGTCGTCGACATGGGGATAGGGATACACATAATGCAGACGCACCCATACTCCCAATTCACCCAGAGCCTGCACCAGTTCCGTCATGCGGGTCTTGAGTGGGCGGCCATTCCAGAACCCCGTGCGGTATTTGACATCCACCCCATAGGCGCTGGTGTCCTGCGAGATCACCAGCAGTTCCTTCACACCCGAATGCACCAGTGCCTCGGCCTCGTTCATGACTTCTCCCACCGGGCGCGAGACCAGGTCGCCGCGCAAGGAAGGAATAATGCAGAAGCTGCAGCGGTGGTTGCAGCCCTCGGAAATTTTCAGATAGGCGAAATGCCTGGGCGTAAGCCTTATTCCCTGCGGCGGAATCAGATCGGTGTAGGGGTCATGCGGCTGGGACAGATGATCATGGACCGCCGCCATGACCTCCGCCGTCGCGTGCGGACCGGTTACCGCCAGAACCGCGGGATGGGCATCCCGCACCACCGTGCCCTTGGCGCCGAGACAGCCGGTCACGATCACCTTGCCGTTTTCCGCCAGAGCTTCGCCGATCGCGTCCAGCGACTCCTGCACTGCGGCGTCGATGAAGCCGCAGGTGTTGACCACCACCAGATCCGCCTGTTGATAGTTTGGGGCAATCAGATAACCTTCCGCCCGCAAGCGGGTGAGGATATGTTCGGAATCCACGGTCGCCTTGGGGCAGCCGAGTGATACGAACCCCACCTTGGGCGGGGATTTCTTATGCCGCAGCACGATCATTCACCGGATTGAGCCCAGGCGTCAGCGCGCCGCGTTCATCGAAGACGAAACAGTTGCCGCGCCAGTGCCTGCCGCCGCATTCCGCAAAATAGTTGAGTATGCCGCCTTGCAACTGGTACGCCTGGCTGAACCCCCTGGCCCGCATGAAAGGCACCGCTTTCTCACAACGGATTCCGCCGGTGCAGAAAGCCACCACAGTCTTGCCCTTGAGATGCTCAAACTGATCGAGGGCTGACGCAAAATCGGTAAAGCGTTGGATGCGGGGATTGAGCGCATGCTCGAAACTCCCGGCATCAAACTCCACCTCGTTGCGCGTATCGATGAACACTACCTCCCGACCGTCGGCAAGCCAGGCATCGAGTTCCTTGGGGCTGATGCAGGGCGCATCGCCCGTTACGTAGCCCTGCTGACGGAAGGAAATAATCTCTCTCTTGATCTTGACGCGCAGGCGCTTGAACGGCACGTATGCAGAAGAACTGCGCTTGATTTCCATGCCGGCAAATCGATGGTCCGACTGCAAATCGGCCAGCCAAATCTGCACGTTCTCTTCCAGTCCACACAGAAAGCAGTTGATGCCTTCTCGAGCCAGCAGCACCGTGCCCTTCAATGACAGGTTACGAGCCTGGTCCTCGAGCCGCCGCTTTAGGGCCGGCAGGTCGTCGAGGGGGAGAAAACGGTAGGCGGCAATATTCAACATACGCACTGCAAAAAGTTAGAATCACGCCATGTACATCATCGCAATCGGCTGGGCCTATGTGATCCTGATGGTCGCTGCCACTTCAGCCAGCCTCATCAAGGGCCTCATCATTCTTGTTGGCTTGGGCATTGTGCCCCTGCTCTTGTTTATCTACATTGCAGGCGCGCCACAGAGACGCCTACGCCGCGCCCGCAAGTTGGCGGGCCAACAGCAGGCCGCCGATCCCCAAGCCGATCAATAGCACCTGAGAATGGTGGCCGTCACGCGAAAAAAAGGGGCATTATACCCGGTAGCAGACTTGGTGTTCGGCACAATCTCGTAGTCCGAGCTTAGTCCTGCAGCCAGATCAGGCTGGCCATGCGGCCGGTCATCCCGTCCCGACGGAAAGAATAGAAGCGCAGGCCGTCAGTATAGGTGCATAAGCCCCCGCCATAGACCCGGGTGACCCCGATGCGCGCCAAGCGAAGCCGGGCCAGCTGGTATATGTCCGCCCACCATCTGCCTGCTTCCCTACCGGGCTTGAAGGCATCAGCGGTGGTCGCAAGATCGTCAACGAATGTGTTGCGCACTTCCTCCCCCACCTCGAAGGCTTGTGGCCCGATGCCTGCGCCCATCCAGGCGAGAATCCTTTCAGCCGGCGTCTGCATGGCCGCCACCGTTGCTTCCAGCACGCCCGCGGCAAGTCCCCGCCAGCCTGCATGGGCCGCCGCCACGACACAGCCCGATTCATCGGAGAACAGCACGGGTAGACAGTCCGCCGTCATTACGGCGCACACGCTACCCGCCCGGCGAGAAAAAGCGGCGTCCGCCTCCGGGAGCATGGCTCCGTCATCCGCGCACGCCACTGCACGGCCGTGCACCTGCCTGAGCCAATACGGTTCCGCGGGAAGCATCTTCCGCAGGCGCGCGCGGTTCTCCGCGACCAGCGGAGCGGCATCGCCCACCTGGTCGCCCAGATTCAACCCTTCGAACGGCGGCCGGCTCACGCCGCCTGAGCGTGTGGTCATGCAGGCCTGAACTCGGGTACTAGCCGGCCAGTCGGGCCGGATTACATCCACGTACCGCCCTTGCGCATGACATCCAGAAGTGCGTTCAGGTCGGGGGGCAAGGGCGATTCCCACTCCATTTTTTTGCCACTGTATGGGTGAACCAAACCGAGGCGGTGAGCATGCAAGGCGTGGCGGGGAAAACGCATGCCCCGCCCGCGCCGCGTTGAGCCATAGACTTTGTCGCCCACCAGGGGATGCCGCAGATGGGCCATATGCACCCGGATCTGATGAGTGCGTCCGGTTTCCAGGCTGCAATTGAGCAGGGTAGCGGAAGGAAAGCGCTCCAGCACCGAATAATGCGTTATCGCTGGCTTACCCAGCGGGTGAACCGCGCGCCGGGTGCGGTTGAGGGGATCGCGCGCCAGCGGCATATCCACCGTACCCGCCCGGTCGATTTCCCCCTGCACCAAAGCGAAATAATCGCGTTTTACGGTCCGTGCATGAAGCTGGCGCACCAGATCCGTATGCGCCTTGAGGGTTTTGGCCACGACCAGCAGCCCGGACGTTTCCTTGTCAAGACGATGAACAATCCCGGCCCGCGGCAAGTCTGAGACCTGGGGACAATGATGCAGCAAGGCATTGAGCAGCGTGCCGCTCGGATTGCCGTTGCCCGGATGCACCACCATGCCGGCGGGCTTGTCTACGACCAATATGGCCGGATCTTCAAAAACCACTTTGAGGGGAATCGCCTCAGGTTGATCCGGGGTGGTTCCAGGCTCCGGTTCCGGCCAAAGAACGATGGTCTCCCCACCCCAGACCTTGTCGCTAGGCTCTTTCAGGTCGCCGTTCAATTGGGCCTTGCCGGACTTGATCCAGGCCTGGAGCCGGCCCCTCGAGAATTCCGGGTAGAGCTCGGACAACGCCTGGTCCAGTCGCTGCCCGGCCAAGGCTTCCGGCACAATGCATTCGCGCCGGTCTGCGTCCGGATTTCCCTTATAATTCACCGAGTTTTCCAATTCCTGCGCCATGCTTCCCATGCTCATCTCCCACTCCTTGCGCCGCTTTCTGACCCTGATCGGCCTGGTCCTGTTCTTCGAACTGTCAGGCTGCGGCCTGCTGCCCGAGGTTCAGGACGAAACCGCTGGCTGGTCTGCCCAGAAGCTGTATAGCGAGGCCAAGGACAACCTAAACGGGGGTAACTACGAACGGGCAATAAAGCTGTATGAAACCCTGGAGTCCCGTTATCCCTATGGACGCTACGCCCAGCAGGCCCAGCTTGATATTGCCTATGCCTACTACAAGGACAATGAAGCCTTATCCGCCATTACCGCAAGCGATCGCTTCATCAAGTTGCACCCAAATCACCCTAACGTCGATTACGCCTATTATCTTAAGGGGCTTGCCAATTTTACTGAGGACACCGGCCTGTTTACCGGCTTGGTTAAACAGGACCTGAGCGAACGGGATCAAAAGGCGGCCAAGGACGCGTTTGATGCCTTCAAGGAACTGAGCACCCGCTTTCCCGACAGCAAATACACGCCCGATGCCATGGCGCGGATGAAATACCTCGTCAATGCGATTGCCTACAGTGAAATCCATACCGCCAAGTATTACCTGAAGCGCCAGGCATACGTGGCTGCCGCCAACCGGGCTGACAATGTAGTGAAGAACTACCCGCAAACTCCGGCGGTGGAAGAGGCCCTGGCCATCATGGTGACGGCCTACGACAAGCTGGGGATCCAGGATTTGAGAGATGATGCGATGCGAGTCCTAAAAATGAATTTTCCCAACAGCAAGTATTCTCAGGGCGTCGATCTGACGGAAAAATCCTGGTGGAAATTCTGGTGATCAGATAAGTCTTTTCGCTCCGGGCGCATGCTGCCGGCGCATCGCGTGGCTTGCGGTTCGGGGAGTGCCCTTCAGTTCTTCCACATACCCCTCTGGACTCACTCAGATTGCCGCTTCCCCCGACTCCCCGGTACGGATTCGGATTACCTGTTCCACAGGGTAAACAAAGATCTTCCCATCACCAATCTTGCCGGTGCGGGCCGCACCGATGATGGCCTCAACGGCCTTGTCCGTCAGGCCGGCAGCCACCACCACTTCCAGCTTGACCTTGGGCAGGAAGTCCACCACGTATTCAGCCCCCCGGTAGAGTTCGGTGTGCCCTTTCTGCCGGCCGAAGCCTTTGACTTCGGTAACAGTCAGGCCGGTGACGCCTATTTCCGACAGGGCCTCACGAACCTCGTCGAGTTTGAACGGCTTGATGATGGCTTCGATTTTTTTCACTTGAGGTCTCCTACAGATTTGTTTCGGGACGATACTTGGATGTTATCGGATAGCGCCGATCCTTGCCAAAGTTGCGCGGTGTGATGCGCACCCCAGGCGCCGATTGACGGCGCTTGTATTCTGCAAGGTCGATCATGCGGACCACCTTTCTTACCGTCGCTGCATCGAAGCCATCGGCCACGATTGCCGCCGGGTCCATATCCAGCTCCACATAACGCTCCAGGATGGCATCCAGCACATCGTAAGGTGGCAGGGCATCCTGGTCAGTTTGGTCCGGACGCAGTTCGGCGGAAGGCGGCCGGTCGATGATACGCTGCGGGATGACTCGGGACAGGCTGTTCCGATAGTTGGCCAACCGGTATACCAGCGTCTTGGGCACATCCTTAAGCACTGCAAAGCCGCCGGCCATATCGCCGTACAGCGTCGCATAGCCAACCGCCATTTCACTCTTGTTGCCGGTAGTCAGCACTATATGGCCGAGTTTATTGGACAGCGCCATTAACAAGGTGCCGCGGATGCGCGCCTGGATGTTTTCCTCGGTGGTGTCGAAGGGCCGCTGGCCGAACTCTTCCGCAAGCTGGCCGATGAAAGCCTCATACACCGGCTTGATCGCAATTTCGCTGTAAGCAACGCCGACGACCTGTGCCATTTCGCGCGCGTCCTCCAGGCTGATGCGCGCGGTGAACTCGGATGGCATCATCACCACATGCACGCGGTCAGCGCCCAACGCATCAACTGCAACCGCCAGCGTCAGCGCAGAGTCTATGCCACCCGACATTCCCAGTATCGCGTTGGGAAACCCATTCTTGCCTACATAATCCCTGACCCCCAGCTTGAGCGCCTCGTACACCTCGGCCACTTCCTCGGGCAAGGGTGTAATTTCGCCCGGCAAGATCGCGCCATTTTCGATGGTCAGGTAGAACATGCCTTCCTGCCAGGCAGGAAACTGGTGGGTCAGTTCGCCCCAGTGGTCCATGGCAAAGGATGCGCCGTCAAACACCAGTTCATCCTGTCCGCCGATCTGGTTGCAATAGATGAGTGAAACACCCGCCTCGCCGATGCGATCGCGAGCGACTTGATAGCGTTCCTTTTGCTTCACCCGATGATAGGGCGAAGCGTTGGGCACCAACAGCACCCGTGCGCCGGCGCCGGCAGTGATTTCCGCCGGGCCCGGCTCCCAGATGTCACCGCAGATGTTCAGGCCAAAGCGCACGCCATCTACATCAAATATGCAACAGGCGACGCCGGGCTCGAAGGTTCTCAGCTCATCAAACACCGTATGGTTGGGGAGCTTCTGTTTATGGTAGACGGTCAGAACCTTGCCATCGCGCAGCACGGCGGCGGCGTTGTAGCGCTTTTCGCCCTGCAGCCTGGGATAACCCACAATCACCGTGATGTCGCGAGTTTCCGCCGCCAACTGTTGCACGGTCTGTTCGCAGATCCGGCAGAAATCTTCGCGCAGCACGAGATCTTCCGCGGGATAGCCGCAAATGCTCATCTCCGGAGTCAGCAGCAGGCTTGCCCCTGCCGCCTTGGCCTCGTCCATGCAACGCCTGATCAGGGCGGCATTGCCGGCCATGTCCCCGACCGTGGGGTTGATCTGGGCCAGGGCGATTTTCACCGGCCGGTCTTTCGTGCAATCGCCTCGACCATGGCCTCCCCCATCCCGGCCGGGCTTCTGGCCACCACCACGCCCGCCTGTTCAAGCGCGGCGATCTTAGCGTCGGCCGTGCCCTTGCCCCCGGCAATGATGGCACCTGCATGGCCCATGCGCTTGCCCTTGGGCGCGGTCAGGCCCGCAATGTAGCCTGCCACCGGTTTGGTTACGTGGGTCTTGATGTACTCCGCTGCCTCTTCCTCGCGAGTGCCGCCGATTTCGCCCACCAGGATGATCGCCTCGGTTTGCGGATCGGCCTCGAACAGTTCCAGACAATCGATGAAATCCAGTCCCTTGATTGGGTCGCCGCCTATGCCCACGCAGGTGGTTTGTCCCAGCCCCAGGCGGGTCGTTTGGTAGACCGCTTCATAGGTGAGCGTGCCCGAACGAGAGACGACCCCCACCTTGCCCGGTTGGTGGATGAAGCCGGGCATGATGCCGATCTTGCATTCACCGGCCGTGATGACGCCGGGACAGTTGGGGCCGACAAGCTTGACCCGTGTGCCCTTGAGCGCGGCCTTGACCTTGAGCATGTCGAGCACCGGCACGCCTTCGGTGATGCAGACGATTACCTCGATGCCGGCATCGGCCGCTTCCAGGATGGAGTCGGCGGCAAACGCCGCCGGCACGTAGATGACCGAGGCGCTCGCGCCGGTCTCGATCACCGCTTCACGCACGGTATTGAACACCGGCAGCCCTAAGTGGATTTGTCCGCCCTTGCCCGGCGTCACCCCGCCAGCCATTTTCGTTCCATAAGCGATGGCCTGCTCGGAATGGAACGTCCCCTGCTTGCCGGTGAACCCCTGGCAGATAAGCTTGGTGTCTTTGTTGACGAGGATGCTCATGTTTCCGGTCTATCCATTATCTTGGGAGAACAGTTCTGCACAGAGTTCGCGGAGCTCCCAGAGAAGACCGATTCTGGAGTTACGCTTGAGCCTCTGCGTTCTCTGCGTGGAATGCCTTTGTCTTAGTTGACCGATGCAACCGCCTGTTTGGCGGCATCTGTCAGATCATCGGCAGTGATCACCGCCAAGCCGCTGTCCTTGAGCTTTTGCTTGCCCACATCAACATTGGTGCCTTCCAGCCTCACCACCACGGGAATCTGCACGCCCACTTCGCGAATGGCAGTGATGATGCCTTCCGCGATGATGTCGCAGCGCATGATGCCGCCGAAGATATTGACCAGCACGGCCCTCACCTTGCTGTCCGCCAGTATGATCTTGAACGCCTTGGCCACAGTGTCCGCCGTCGCCCCTCCGCCTACGTCGAGGAAATTCGCCGGCTCGCCGCCATGCAGCTTGATCAGGTCCATGGTGGCCATCGCCAAGCCGGCCCCGTTGACCATGCAGCCGATGTTGCCCGCGAGCGCGATGTAGTTGATCCCCGCCTGGTGCGCAGCCGCCTCCTTGGGATCGATCTGGCTCACGTCGTTCAAATCAGCCAGCGCCTTCTGCCGGTAGAGCGCGTTGTCGTCCACGCTCATCTTGCAGTCGAGCGGCAAGACCCGATTCTCCTGGGTGACGACCAGCGGATTGATTTCCAGCAGCGCAAGATCGCTCTCCACAAACAGGCGATAGAGCTGCGGCAGGAGCGTGCAAAAATCCCCGAACGCTTCGGCCTTCAGCCCGAGACGGAAGGCAAGATCGCGGCATTGGTAAGGCATCAGCCCGTTGATCGGGTCGCAGTGCGCCTTCAGGATTCTTTCCGGGCTGGCTCCGGCCACTTCCTCGATGTCCATGCCGCCGGCTGCAGAAGCCACCACTGCGATGCGCTCGGCCTCGCGGTCCACCAGGATCGACAGATACAGTTCACGCGCGATGGCCAGAGTCTCCTCAACCAGCACTTTTTTCACCGGCTGGCCATCCGGTGCATTTTGACGGGTGACCAGGGGCTTGCCCAGCATGGACGCAGCAAGGCCCTCCACTTCATCCAGGCTGCGGGCGATCCTCACGCCGCCAGCCTTGCCGCGGCCTCCTGCGTGAACCTGAGCCTTCACCACCCAAGCCTGGCCTCCAAGTTTGTTCGCTGCCGCCAGCGCTTCGGCAACGCTGGAAGCTGCTTCACCTTTGGGGGTGGGCACGCCGAACTCACGCAGCCACTGTTTGGCCTGGAACTCATGTAAATTCATAGGCTGGAAAATTCGGAATTGATCAAACCAGCATTCTGGAGGAAATCCGTTGGATTTAGAAGCAACGGAAACGCGCTTCTGCGCGAGCCTGGAGCAAATTCCTGCCACCGAATGGGATAGCTTGGCCGGCCCCCAGCCCATGCTCCGGCATGCCTATCTGCATGCACTGGAGGCCAGCGGTTGTGTCAGCGCCCGCACCGGCTGGCAACCCCGGCACCTGAGCCTGTGGCGCCAGAACCGGCTGGTCGGCGCAATGCCGCTTTATCTGAAATCCCACTCCTACGGCGAATATGTGTTCGACTGGTCCTGGGCCAACGCCCACGAGCAACTGGGGCTGCCCTATTATCCCAAGCTGCTGTGCGCCATTCCCTTTACCCCCGTGCCTGGCCCACGGCTACTTGCGCCAGCGGACGCGGATCGCAAGCGTCTCGTGCGCGCAGCGTTGTCGTTTGCCGAGGAAGCGGGCGTGTCGTCTTTCCATTGCCTGTTTCCTGACAGGGACGGTGATCAGGCCCTGGAGCAATCCGGTCTGCTGCGACGCCAGGGCTACCAGTTCCATTGGCTCAATCCTGGCTACGTCAGCTTCGAGGATTTTCTCACTACCCTCACGCGCGACAAGCGCAAGAAGATCCGCCAGGAACGCCGCAAAGTGTCTGAGGCCGGAATGAGCTTTGAAATCCGCGCGGGCAAGGAGATCCGCCAGGAAGACTGGGATTTCTTTTATCGCTGCTATGTCCATACCTATCGCGCCCACCATTCCACGCCCTATCTGAACCTCGATTTTTTTCTGCGCCTGGGCGATGGCCTGTCGCAGCACTGTGTGCTGGTCTTGGGCTACCAGGAAGGAAAACCCATTGCCTGTGCCCTGAATCTCAAGGACGGCGAGCGGCTCTATGGCCGCTACTGGGGCAGCCTGAAATTCGTGCCCGGCCTGCATTTCGAAACCTGCTATTACCAGGGTATGGAATATTGCATCAACCACGGCCTCAAAGTTTTTGAAGGCGGTGCGCAAGGCGAGCACAAGCTGGCGCGCGGTTTTCTGCCGGTCATCACCGACTCGCGGCACTGGCTGGCGGATCAACGAATTCGTTCCGCAGTTGAAGCGTATTTGACCCGCGAAGGCCAGGCGGTAGAAGACTACGTGAGCGAACTAGAAGGCCCTTATCAGCAGGGAAGCAGGACATGACCCTGATCGCCCAGATCAGCGACCTGCACCTGCGGCGGCCGGGACAGTTGGTGGAAGGCCGCATCGACACCGCCGCCTTTCTCGAAGTTTGCGTCAAGCGCATCAACAATCTGCCCGATCGCCCGCAACTGGTCGTGGCCAGCGGTGACCTCGCCGACACCGGCGCTGTGGCCGAATATGCGTTGCTGAAACATCTCCTGGACAAGCTGGCCATGCCGTATGTTGTGATGAGCGGCAATCACGATAGCCGCGCCGGGTTGAGAACGGCCTTTGGCGGGACTTTTGCGCTGCCTGTTGCCGGCGATGGCCATCTGCAATATGTGATCGAGCTGTCGGACTTGAACCTGATCTGCCTCGACACCCTGGATGAAGGCAAGGAAGCCGGCTGGCTCTGCATAGACCGGCTCGACTGGCTGCACAACACGCTCCGCACCCATAGCGCGCCCAGTTTGGTTTTTCTGCACCACCCGCCGTTTGATTGCGGCATCGCCGGTATGGATGCCATTAAGCTCGCCAATCCCGAAGCCCTGGCTGAGGTCCTGGTCCAGCATGCCCATGTCATGGGCTTAAGCTGCGGGCACGTGCATCGCGCCGTGTTCACGCGCTGGGCCGGATTACCGGCGTGCATTTGTCCCAGCCCCGCGCACCAGATTTATCTGGATACGCGGCCGGACGTTCGCTTGTCCTGGACCCTGGAGCCCGGCGGCTTCCTGCTGCATCGGTGGGATGGAAATCATCTGGTGAGCCACGGCGTATTCGGCCCGACACCGGCAGCCACCGCCTACACCTAATTCAATCGGGGATCGTGATTCGTTCGCCTCGCCGCGCTTGGGGCGAGACGGCCAGGGTGAGGGGCATAAGCGCGCCCATCCAGGCTCAAGCCCTTGAACTTTTCCACCGCGTTTGCCTCCCATTTGTGAGTTGCGCCGCGGGGCTTGGCAGCGGTGGTCGCGGAGGAACCCGCTTGACGCCTCGATCAATTCGTCTTTAATGAGGTCGTGTTAACCCTGATATTGCAGGCGTGAAATTGGGGTTAACACGCCCCAAGTGCGGAGGTGCCCGCATGACTCGGTTCAATACCATCATCATCGAGAACGTGTACCCGGAACTGGATGGCGGACGTTATCCGGTTAAGCGCGAAGTGGGGGACGTGCTGGAGGTGGAAGCAGATATCCTGAAGGAGGGCCACCAGGTGCTGGCTGCCGCGCTCAAGTATCGCGAGGAAGGCAATCCGGACTGGAGCGAAGTCCCCATGACGCAGCGGGTAAACGACCGCTGGCACGGCAGCTTTTCGCTGGAGCGCAACACCCGCTACCGCTATCTCATTGAGGCATGGCCGGATCAATTTGAATCGTGGCGGCAAGACCTGGAAGAAAAACTGCGGGCCGGACAGCCGGTACGCCTAGACCTGCTGGAAGGGCGATTGCTGGTCGCCGCGGCAGAAGAACGCGCCATAGGCGAGGATAAACTCCAGTTGCAGCGGGTGGCGGAAAACTTCGATGGCCAGCAGGACATTGAGCGTGCCGAAGCGCTGTTGTCCTCCACGCTGCGGCGGCTGATGGCCCGTTACCCGGACAAGAGCCTCGTCGCCCGTTACGAGAAAGAGCTGGAGGTCGTGGTCGATCGGCCGGCCGCGCGTTTTGCCGCATGGTATGAGATGTTTCCCCGCTCGCAGGGGAAAGAAGCGGGCAAGAGCGCCACCTTCAAGGATTGCGAAGCGCGGCTTGCCGAGATCAGCGCGCTGGGGTTCGACGTGGTATACCTGCCGCCGATCCATCCCATCGGCCTGACGAACCGCAAGGGCCCGAACAACACGCCGGGTGCGGGACCGGACGCACCCGGCAGTCCCTATGCCATCGGCTCGGAATTGGGCGGCCACACCGCGGTACACCCCGAGCTGGGCACCCTGGAAGACTTCCGCGGATTCGTGCGCGCCGCCAAGGCGCTCAACATGGACGTCGCGCTGGATTTCGCGATCCAGTGCTCGCCCAA
Organism: Thiobacillaceae bacterium; assembly: GCA_035635075.1. Taxonomy (GTDB): domain Bacteria; phylum Pseudomonadota; class Gammaproteobacteria; order Burkholderiales; family Thiobacillaceae; genus DASQBT01. The sequence goes on from DASQBT010000111.1 coordinate 19,536, forward strand.
CCATCCCTACCTCAAGACGCACCCCGAATGGTTCAGCTACCGCCCGGACGGCAGCATCAGGCACGCCGAGAATCCGCCCAAGAAATACGAAGACATCATCAACGTCAACTTTTACGGCACGCACCAGGATGAGCTGTGGCAGGAATGGCGCAACGTGGTGCGGTTCTGGATCGAGCAGGGCGTCAAGACCTTTCGGGTGGACAATCCGCACACCAAGCCGATCCAGTTCTGGGAATGGCTGATCCGCGACATACAAGACAGCCATCCGGAGGTGATCTTCCTTTCTGAAGCCTTCACCCGCCCCAAGCTGCTCAAGATTCTTGCTAAAGCGGGCTTTTCCCAGACCTACACCTATTTCACTTGGCGCAATTTCAAGCAGGAACTGATCGATTATCTGACCGAGCTCACCCAGACCGAGGTGAAGGAATATCTGCGCCCGCATTTCTTTACCAACACACCGGATATTCTGCCCGCCTATTTGCAGTCCGGGGGCAGGCCGGCCTTTCAGATCCGCCTGGCGCTGGCCGCCACGCTCTCCAGCCTGTACGGCATCTACAACGGCTTCGAGTTGTGCGAGGCGACCGCGATTCCCGGCACCGAGGAATACCTCGATTCGGAAAAATACCAGTATAAGGTGTGGGACTGGGACCGTCCCGGCAATATCAAGGACTACATCGCCAAGGTCAACGCAATCCGCCGCGAAAACCCGGCGTTGCAGGAACTGGACAACCTGCGCTTCTATGCGGCCGACGACGACAACGTGCTGTTCTACGGCAAGTCCACGCCGGACGGCGCCAACACGCTGTTCATCGCAGTCAACCTCGACCCATTCGAGCCGCACCAGGCGGTATTGGAGTTTCCCCTCCAGGAACTCGGCATTCCCCATGACAAGACTTTTCAGGTGGAGGAACTGCTGACCGGGCGCAAGCATATGTGGCGGGGACGCCGACACATCACCGATCTCGATCCGCAAAAGAATCCGGCGGAAATCTACCGCATCACGCGCTGGACCTACCGGGATTACGTGGAGACCTGTTTCTGAAGGCGGGAGCGCCCACCATGCTGGAAGACGACCCGCTCTGGTACAAGGACGCTGTCATCTACGAACTGCACGTCCGGGCGTTCTTCGACAGCACCGGCGACGGGATCGGGGATTTTCGCGGGCTGGCGCAAAAGCTCGATTACCTGCAGGAGCTCGGGGTCAACACCGTCTGGCTGCTGCCGTTCTATCCCTCGCCGATGCGCGATGACGGCTATGACATTGCCGACTACCGCAATATCCATCCGGATTACGGGTCGCTGTCCGACTTCCGCAGCTTTGTGCGCGAAGCGCACCGGCGCGGGATCCGGGTCATCACCGAGTTAGTCATCAACCACACCTCCGACCAGCATCCCTGGTTCCAGGCCGCGCACAGCGCGCCGCCCGGCTCGGCCAAGCGCAACTACTACGTGTGGAGCGACACCGACAAGCGGTTCCCGGAAACGCGCATCATCTTCAACGATACGGAGAAATCCAACTGGGCCTGGGACGAATTGGCGCAAGCCTATTACTGGCATCGCTTCTTTTCCCACCAGCCCGACCTCAACCACAACAACCCACATGTGATGAAGGCGGTGACGCGCGTGATGCTGCACTGGTTTCACGCCGGAGTCGACGGCATGCGCCTGGACGCCGTGCCCTACCTGTGTGTGCGCGAGGGCAGCAGCAACGAAAACCTGCCCGAGACCCACGCGGTCATCAAGTACATGCGTGCCGAGCTCGACCGGCACTACCGCAACCGCATGTTCCTGGCCGAAGCCAATCAATGGCCGGAGGACGTGCGCGACTATTTCGGCGAGGGTGACGAATGCCACATGGCTTACCACTTTCCCCTGATGCCCAGGATGTACATGGCGATCGGCCAGGAGGACCGCCACCCCATCGTCGAAATCATGCAGCAGACCCCGGACATTCCGGAGACCTGTCAGTGGGTCATTTTCTTGCGCAACCATGACGAACTCACCCTGGAAATGGTGACCGACCGGGAGCGCGACTACATGTACCAGATGTACGCGGACGAGCCGCGCGCGCGACTCAACCTGGGCATCCGCCGCCGGCTCGCCCCGCTGATGGGAAACGACCCCGACAAGATCAAGCTCATGAACAGCCTGCTGCTGTCGATGCCCGGCTCGCCCGTGATCTACTACGGCGACGAGATCGGCATGGGAGACAACATCTATTTGGGCGACCGCAATGGCGTACGCACCCCGATGCAGTGGAGCCCGGACCGCAATGCCGGCTTTTCCAAGGCCGATCCTCAGCGCCTCTACCTGCCGCCGATCATGGATGCGGTGTACGGCTATGAAGCGGTCAACGTGGAAGCCCAGTCGCGCCAACAGTCCTCGCTGCTCAACTGGATGCGGCGCATCCTGGCGGTGCGCAAGGGCCACCAGGCGTTTGGGCGCGGCACGCTGATCTTTCTCAAGCCGGCCAACCGCAAGGTCCTTGCTTACCTGCGCCAGCACCGGGACGATGTCATCATGTGTGTCGCCAATCTGGCGCGTGCGGCGCAAGCGGTGGAGCTCCATCTCTCGGCTTTCGAGGGGCGGGTGCCCGTGGAATTGATGGGCCGCACTGCATTCCCGCCCATCGGCAAACTGCCTTATCTGCTCACCCTGCCAGGCCATAGCTTTTTCTGGTTCAGCCTTGCCACGGGCGAAGAGGCCCAGGCAGGGCACAAGGAGGCTTTGTCATCCAAAGAATTGCCGGTGCTGGTGCTGTTCGACGGATGGCGCAGCTTCTTCCGCGAGCAGGTCGTGCCATGGCGCATCGCGCTGGCGGAAAAAATGCGCGCGCAGCTCGAGACGGAAATCCTGCCGGACTTCCTGTCCAGCCAGCGCTGGTATGCGGCCAAAGGCGAAGCGATACGGCGCGCGACCCTGCTTGACACCGTTGAGTGGGAGGTCGGTGGCAAGCGCTGGCTGGTGGCCTTGATTCGGGTGACAGCAGCGGATGGCATTGCGGTGGCCTATTTCCTGCCGCTTGCGCTCATGTGGGAAGCTGGGAGCGAAGAGCAGGCGCGCGTGCGCGCGGTCGCCCGGGTACGCCAGCAGGCGCGCGTCGGCGTCCTCGCTGATGCGTTTGCAGACGAAGCCTTCTGCCGGGCGCTGGTGCAGGCAATTGGAACGGGCGCCCAGCTGGCTTGCACGCACGGCGTCATCCGCTTTTCCCCCACGCGCGTCTTTGCCGAGCTCGCCGGCGAAGCGCTGAACGATCTACCGGTACGCGCGCCCACTGTGCAGGGCAGCAATACCACCGTGGCCCTGGGCAGCAGCCTGTTCCTCAAAGGCTACCGGCGCCTGCAAGCCGGGATCGTCCCGGAAGTGGAAGTCGGCCGTTACCTGACCGAAGTCGCCCGCTTCCCCAACGCGGTGCAAGTTGCCGGCGTGATCGAGTACCGGGACAAGGGCGAAGCGGACACCATCGCCCTGGCACTGCTGCAAGGCTATGTGGAGAATCAGGGGGACGCCTGGCGCTACACCCTGGATTATCTGCAGCGCTTCTTCGACGAGTGCCGCACTGATCCGAGCCTGCACCGTCCGCCGGCCGAGGCGCACGCGGCATATCTCTCGTTGATCCGAACCATGGGCCAGCGCACCGGCGAGCTGCACCAAGCCCTGGCGACGAAAAGCGGCGATCCGGCATTCGATCCCGAACCGGTAGGGAACGAGGAACTTGCCCAGTGGGTGGAGACTGCGCACCAGGAAGCCGAGGTAACGCTGGCGCTCATCCAGCGTCAGCGCGAAACGCTTGATGCCGGAACACGGGCGGAAGCGGAAAACCTGCTCAACAAGCGCGAGGAAATCGCACAGTATTTCCGGATCGCTGTTCCCACGCGCCTGGAGGCGATCAAGACCCGCTACCACGGTGACTATCATCTGGGCCAGGTGCTGCTCAAGCAGAACGATTTCATCCTGATCGATTTCGAAGGAGAGCCGGCACGCCCGATTGCGGAGCGCCGCCAGAAGCATTCCCCCCTCAGGGACGTTGCGGGGATGTTGCGTTCATTCAACTATGCCGCCTACGCGGCGCTCATCCAGGTCGATGGCGCTCAGCCGGGGGACGGCGCAGCGATAGAGCCTTTTGCGCGCCAGTGGGAGGCGGAAACCCGGCGGGCATTCGTAGAGGCCTACCACGACACGGTGCGCGCGTCACGCCTGTATCCCGACTGGAACGAAGCGCGCTCGCTACTCGATCTGTTTCTCCTGGAAAAGGCCTGCTACGAGCTGCGCTACGAACTTGGCAATCGCCCGGATTGGGTGCGGGTCCCGCTGCGCGGCATCCTGGAATTACTTGCACAAGGAGAGTGAAATGGAACAGGTAAACATCATGCTGGAACCGCTGCGGTTGTTCCTTGCGCAGGTGAGCCAGTTCGTGCCCAAGCTGGCTGTGGCCATTCTGATTCTGGTGGCCGGCTGGCTGCTGGCGAAGCTGGTGAGGCTTGCCTTGCGCAAAACCCTCCGGGCGATCAACTTTCACGTGCTCACCGAACGCGCCGGGATCGACGGCTTCATGCGGCAGGGCGGCATCACAACCGGCGCCGATGGGCTGCTCGCCGGGCTGGTCTACTGGCTTGCGATCCTGGCTGCCCTGATGATCGCGTTCAATGTCCTCGATCTGGCCGATGTCACGCAGATGATCGGGCAGGTGGCGCTATTCGTTCCCAGGATCATCGTGGCGGTGCTGATCTTCGTGCTCGGCGCCTACTTTGCGCGTTTCATCGACCATACCATCACCGCTTACGGCAGCAACATGCAGCTTGCGGACGCCGCCATATTGGGACGCCTCGCCCGCTACGCGATCATGGTGCTCGTGGTGCTGATCGCGCTCGAACAGGTGCAGATCGTCTCCGAACTGCTGCGCCAGAGCTTTTTGATCATGCTCGCAGGCGTCGTCCTGGCCCTGTCCTTGGCCTTCGGTTTGGGCGGACGAAAGTGGGCCGAGAGCCTGTTGGAGCGCTGGTGGCCGACAGCCGGCTCGACAGACAAGGACGTCGCGGCGCGAGCAGGCCGATAGGCTCGGCCGGCGATGAGTAGGGTGCGTTCCACGCACCATCTGTCTGGTGCGTGGAACGCACCCTACCTTGTGTTGGCCGGCCCAGATCAAAACACTTTATTGTCGAGCGCGTGATGTGCCAGCAGAAACATCGCCGCGTTCCACGACTGTCCGGCCATGCCGCCCGGCTCGCCGGTCTTGCCATGGAACCACTCGCGGAATGCCCAGCCGCCTGCCGCGTTCGCCATCGCGAGCTTGCCCAGATACTCCGACGCGGCCTGCTGCTTGCCTAATGCGGCGAGCGTCATCACCCAGAATCCACCGATGAAGGGCCAGGCTCCGCCGTTGTGGTACTGCCATTCCAGGTTCTGCCGGTGGCGACCCATATAGCGGCGCCACAGCGGATCGGCCGGCGAAATCGGCTGCAGGACCGTGGCGATGGGGCAGGGACTGGCCTCGGCCACGCGCTGCAAGGCATGCAGGATGCGGTTTGCGGGCCCATCGTCGGCCAGGCCGAGCAGGACGGCGAGCAGGTTGCCGAACACATCGCCCTCCTCGCCCCAGAAGGAAAAATTGACGAAGCTCAGGTACAGCTCGCCGTTGTGCTTGGCGCGATTGCGCACGTAATGGGTGAGCAGCCGCAGGCGCCGGTAATCAGGCATGTTGCTGGAGAAGGGAAAGAACAGGTGGTTGAAGTGAAACTTGGTCTGCTCGGCATGCGCAAGCCCATAGAGACGCTTCACGTAATACCATAAGGCGTTGCTGTAGAGGACGAAACCCGAGCGCGGCATGATGTCGGCCCAGTCGCTTGCCTCGTCCTGGCGCAACAGAAAGATCTGCGGATGCTCCTGGCATTTGAGCCAGGTCAGCGCCTTCTCGATGGGCTCCGCCAGTTCGGCTTCGATGCCGTCATCCGGCAAATGGCGGGCAAACAGCTTGAGCGCGATCAGCCACCACAGCGTGGCATCGATGCAGCCCAGATACCAGAAATCGGCTTCATCGCGCTCGGTATCCACATACTTCGGAATCTGCCCGTTGTCGGCTTGGCGGCGCGCCAGCGTAAGCAGCCCGCTGCGCGCCCCCGATTTCAGATCGGCATCGCCCGACGCCAGCATGCCCAGCGCGCAGATGGCCGCGTCCCGCCCGAACACGCGCGTGTATTGGCGCGCCTCCGCTTCCGGGGTCCTGCTTGCCGCCAGGATGCCCTGCGAAGTCAGGTTGCGGCGCAGCATCTGGCGGGAGGCATTGAGGCACTGTTCGATGAGCGATGGGCTGTGCGCCTCATTCTGCACGGGTCGCAAACATGTCTCCGCTGGTAGCCAAGAAAGTGCATGTATTCTAGCTGCTCAGATTCAGCGCAGCGCCGGGACGACGTCATGACCCACGTCATTGCGGATTGGGTGTTTAGAATCGCACCGCGCTCAGTCGGCCGAACGCCAATCGTTTCCCGGAGGAAACCTGCGCCGCCACCTCCAGGGCGGCACAGGCTTCGCGTCTCTCCACAATCCCAAGTGCCTTAATTTGGCCATGGTTTGCGCGCGCTCATAGCGTTCGCGGTCCTCGGCCGACTGCTCGCTGACGTGGTAGCGGTCCCACCAGGCCATGCCTTGCCTGACCTGCGCCAAGCCCACATCCAATGACTTGCCGCAACCTGGGCAATCAGGCGGCTCCACCCAGATCTCGCACACATCGCGGCCATATATGTCTTTCTTGTAGCATTGCGCCCTGGCATCCTGCCTGTAGGCGTATCGGGAAAGGTTGGTTCTGGATCGGTTGCCGCTGGGCTGGAAATGTTCGGGGGCATCAATGCCGGCAATGCGTATTCTGTGCTGCTCTCGCCCAACCAGCAGGGTCAGCGTGTCGCCGTCCGAAATGCTGACGATGTAGCCCTCAAGGATTTCAGCCCTTGCGCAACTTGCACCAAGCGCAAGCAGGCCGATGAGGGTTCCAGTCAGCAGTTTATTCGCACGCCGACTCAAAGTGCTGTGATGATCGATAGCAGTGCCTCTGACGCATTGCGCTGCGCAACTCACGCTTTAAGCGGAGCACACACCCCCAATTAACGGAATCGCTCCAGTTCCGGATCGTTATTGGCCTGCGCAGGGAGCCTGGTGATCTGCGGTAGTTCTGAGAGGCGCGGCACGCCTAGCTTGAGCCGTACTGTGCCATCATGGTTCTTCCACACCAGTGCGGGGGTTCCCGGAGCACCGAACCTCTCCATCAGTATCGTGTTGGACTGCAGTTGGGCCGCCAGCGCCTCTGGAACCTTCTCCACTGGACGGATGCCACCGCTTAACTGGAGCGCGTCGTAGCCAATTTCGTTCTTTCGCAGTGCAGCGACCCGGTCTCGGGCTTGCATTATCGCCGCTGCGCGACCCGCTGAACTTGCCTGCTGATACGCCACCGGCACCCAGCGAACCTGTAGGCCTGCTGCCTCATAGGGCTGCAAGGATTTCCAGGTAATGTGGCAGTAGAAACAGTTTGCGTCGAAGAATACATAGAGCAGGCTTTTTGCCTCCCTTGCGCCTTCGTGCACTGCATCCACCTTCTCGAGCTGGGTGAAGAGCACTTGGTAGTCCGGCTTTCCAGTACCTGGGCCCGCGGGCCCGTCCGCGGCCTGCGCGAGCGTAGTGAGGAGTCCAAGCGCGGCGGCGCTCGCTGCGAACAGATAAATAATCCTGTGCATGCCGTGCCTATGTGTTGGTTTCCGCAGCATTCAAATACACCATTCTCAGCAGCGTGCCAAATTACATTGCTCCCCAGGCCGGCGGGCACTCAGTACAGCAGAAAGTCGCCGTCGTCCGAGGGCTGCTCGAAGCACGCAACATCGTATTGCGAGACGCTCTTGGGGTTGTTGGAGTTCTGCGGCTGTTCCCCGGCGTAGACGGTTCCGGCCTTCCCGTTTGGATTGAATGCCGAGCCTGGCGCAGTGGCAGAGTTGCCTGGAGTGTTGCGCGTCTCTTCGCAACTCTGATTGGGTTGGCCGGTGGTGCCCGGAGATGCCGCGCCGGCACTCACTGCAAAGCTAAAGACCAAGGTGCTGAATACAAACTTAGTGATGATAGATTTCATGATGTGTTCCTCCATTTGGTGCGCACTGATAGTGAGCCAGAAGCATAAATAATCCGGACCCGAATGGTCAAAATAGACTTCCGCGGCCAGAAAAGATAGTCAAACTTTTCCCAGCTAGATTGTCGCTGCCGAGTGACGCCACAGAGCTCGAAGCGGGCTTGGTGTACCATTTACCAATGAACGGCTTTCTCGCGCATTACGCTCTTTTCCTTGCCGAAGCTGCCACCCTGTTGGTGGCGATTGTCATTGTTGTCGTCGGTCTTGTCCTTACGTCCCGCCGCAAGAGAAAAGATGCCGGACACATTCAAGTGACCGATGTCAACCGCCGGCTGGAAGGCTTCGGCGATAGTATCCAAGCGCTGCGTCTTCCCAAAAAAGGCCGCAAGGCACTGGAGAAGGAACGCAAGGTGGAACGCAAGGCCGAGCAAAAGCAGACGGCGGAAGGACCTTGCAGTTACTTGCTGGACTTCAAGGGGGATATCCGCGCCTCTGCATTTACCGCTCTGCGCGAAGAAATCAGCGCTATCCTTCAGGTCGCGAAAGCGGGTGACGCCGTGCTTTTGCGCCTGGAGAGCGGCGGGGGCGTGGTAAGCCGCTACGGGCTTGCCGCCGCCCAACTGCTTCGGCTGCGCGATGCGCAACTGCCGCTTACAGTAATGGTGGATACGGTGGCCGCCAGCGGCGGGTATCTCATGGCAGCCGTCGCCGACAAGATCGTCGCCTCGCCCTTCGCCCTGATCGGCTCCATCGGCGTAGTCGCGCAAATGCCCAATTTTTACCGCTGGCTGCAGGCCCGAAACATCGACTGGGAACAGTTCACCGCCGGTAAATTCAAGCGCACGGTCAGCCTGTTCGGTGAAAACACGGACGAAGGCCGCGCCAAGCTGCGCGAGGAACTGGAGGAAATCCACGCCATCTTCCGTGCGTTCGTGCACGGCCGCCGGGCGCAGCTCGACATGGAGAAGGTCGCAACCGGAGAGGCCTGGCTCGCCAGCAAAGCCCTGGAGTTGGGCCTGGTGGACGAACTCGCCACCAGCGACGAGATTATTCGCCGGGCTTGCCAGCATGGCAAAGTCCTACATATCAATTTCCAGCGCAAGCTCTCCCTTCCCGAGCGTTTTCGCGTGTCGGCGCACTCTGCCTGGGAAGACATCTGGCAACCGCCACACCCTCTCGGATGACGGACTTGCAAGGCTCGGCCCGACAACCGCCTAGGAACTTGGGCTGGGCAGAGTTGGCGTAGCTTTGCGGTGGTCTTGCGACTTGCCTTCTACCTTGCAGACCTTCACCTGTCTGCCATGCAGCAGATCTCTAGCGGCTCCTACAGCCGAGTTCGTGGTTCTTGCGGATCTGCAGGTCCATTGGGGCTCTGACGCGGTATCTGGCGGAGCCATGAAATCGCCGACGCATTTTCAGGCAGAAAAACGAAGACTCAATTATCGGTGCGCTTGCTATATTGGTGTTGTTCGCGACGCGGTGATGAAGGAATGAAATGAAGCGTATAGAGGGGGCAGCGCAATGAAGGAGAGCCTTCTGGTCGCCGTTTATGATGATGAAACGCGGGCGCAGCGCGCAGTTGAAAAACTCAGCGACAAGGGCTTTCCCATGGACATGTTGTCTGTGCTCGGCCTGGCCCATCCTTCCGGCGACGACGTATTAGGCATTTACTACACGAGCATGGGTGCGCGAATGGAGGCCTGGGCAAAACAGGGTGCGCTTTGGGGTGCACTTTGGGGCATGTTGACAGGGGCTGCTGCCATGTTCGTCCTGCCTGGTGTCGGGCCGGTTCTGGCGGCGGGGCCTATTGTGGACGCCATGATCAGCGCACTGGGAGGGGGCGTGCTGGGCGCAGCGGTTGGCAGCGCGGTGGGTGGCGCGGCGATGACCGGTGCCGCGGCAGCAACCCATCTGGCCACGGTCATGCACCGCATGGGCGTTCCGCAGGAAGAACTGGACCATCTGCACAAGTCGATTGAAGCGGGACATTATGTGCTCTTGCTGAGAGAAGCCCGCGATCAGGTTCAGTCATGGAAAACAGTTCTCGAGTGGAGTGGGGCACGCGAGATCCTGGAATTGCCCTATACGGGTGTTAAGGACGCGATCTGACAGCGCTCCGCTCCCCAGGCCGTAACAGGAAGACATGGCCATGATGCGGGGCTTCCTTTCCAAGGCAAAGGTGGAACATCCACATCGGGCACCACTTACAAGTCGTGACGCTCCGCCCTTATGCGGCGCGCCGATTCCGGACGACGAGGTCGACACCATCATTCAATACCTTGATGTCCCAGAATGGGAAAAGGTAAGGGCAGCAATTCGCAGGCCTGCAGAGAAGCAATAACCCGCATTTGTTAGCGACGAAACTTTTCGACCAGTTCTGCGGTCTTCGTGTTCACACAGTTCGAATCTTTTCTGCTCGATCTGTCTTATGCGTTCAGCAACTTCAGTCAGCAATTTCAGAAGGAGAAAGACATGAAGCAGCCGGCCCTTATCCTGTATGGCTCGATCCTGTTGGCGACACTGGCTTGCGCAGCCGAGCCGGAACCCGGCCAGACGCCCTCCGGCGACAAATCGCCCGGATGGCAGCCCGCTCCCACCAACATCAGCGACTGGGCAGATCGGTGCACCGATACCACCGTCAACGGCTGGGGCTTCAAAGACCCGAAGAACTTTGTCAAGCTGATGGGATTATTCAGCAGCCCGGACATTTACGTGGAATTCTTCCGGCGTATGCAGGACCCAGAGTCCTACGCCAGAATAGCCGGCCTGATGATGGACCCGGGCACCGTTAAGAACTATATGGAATGGTCCGACCCGGTCATTTACGCGAAATGGATGCAGGCCTCCCTGAACCCGAATTTTTATTTTGAGGCCATGCGCCCGTTCATGGATCCGTCCACTTATCTGCACTGGATGACCCTACCCTTGAATCAGCGCGCGTGGTCGGCGGGAATGAACATGATGAATCCTGCGACGTGGATGAAGTGGATGACGGCGGGGACGAATCCCAGGGTGACGGAGCCGCTCGCCAAGGCCTCCGATCCGAATACATCGATGCGGTGGCTGCAGGCGGCGAGCGATCCGGCCAACTTCCGCGCCTGGAATGGATGGTCCCCAACTCCAGGCCAAGGCCAGAGCGGCAGCTTCAACCCGTTCAATCCTGGCACTTTGTTCGCCGCGCCCGAATCGACGACCCAAGCGCCTGCGCCGGAGAACGGGGACGCAAGCAAGCCTTGATCTTTGCTGAAGTCCACAAACTCGCGTGAATCAACTAATAGGCAGAGGGGCAACCGATGCGCGTCAGTTCGTTTGGCTCGGTCCCGTCGCGCTGCCTATGCATCTCCTGCACCCTGCCGTCGCGCACGTAAAGAAAGTCCCTATATGCCGATACCGATTCTTGGCATAGGGTTTAACATCAATTGCTGGAGCACCGGCATCGGCAGAAAGGGCAGATGGGGGCGCGATGGATCACAGCAACGCGCGCCATTGCAGAACTGCCAAACGTGCCCGGCATTCTGTTCATGTCATGGATCCGCGATTTGGTCCTGATTGTGACCTCACGGCCTAATTAGCACGGGAGTTCTGGAATGCTGAAGATCAGCAATGAATTGAATTTGGATATCACCCTCAAAGAAGACGGCGACCAGGAACTCGTTGTGTGTTCCCTGGAAGATGGCGGCCAGATGCAGTTGACGCTACACCAAGCCCGGATCCTTGCCTGCAAGCTGATAATGGAAGTCAGCCGGGCAGAAGTCAGGAACAACCTCAAACACGCGAAGACAAGCGCTCCAGATTAGGTAGCCGCCCCGGATCGGGTGTTGCAGGTTCATTTGCCCGCTCACACGCGACTTGCTCCCAACTGATACGAAGTCCGGACGTTTGCCGGATCCGCAGGCCGATGCTGCCGATTGGACAGTAAAGAATCATTTATTCGCCTAAAGGAATAACCAATTCGCCGTGTATCGCATCTCCTTTAATCTACCTATCCCTGCATATGCATAATTTATGAACTGTCAGAGATCCCTCCGCTGATTCTCGGATGGAAGTGCAGGAGTCCCTGCAAAGACTTGGAGATGGAGATGGCATACGCTGGTGAATTCGTAGTTGACTGGTTCATATCCGATACCGATTTGCGTTCCGATGCGGCGGTGGCCGTGCGGCACAAGT